>JAIPDI010000043.1 GCA_021737785.1 Deltaproteobacteria bacterium | reverse complement strand
ATCATGCTTTTCACCTACAATGGGTTAACAACTGGTCTATTTCTATACCAAAATGTAGGGCAAAAAGCAAGCTAAAAATGAGTCTATTTACAATTATTTCAATCGTTTAATTAACTTTTACTTTTTACGAGACCATCATTCTTTAAGCGCTGAAACTGCGTTTCCAGTTCTTGGATGGCTCTCCCGACCGCGTCCAGATCTCCGTCCACGGCCGCTTTTTCCATCTCAAAGGCCACCGAACGCAGGGCCTCGGCGCCCATGTTTGCAGCCGCTCCCTTGATGGTGTGGATCTGAAGCCGAACGCCCGGAGCGTCTACCCTCGACAGGTGTTCCTTAAGAGTCTGAATCTGCCTTGGGATCTCCAACAGATAGGCTCCCACAATCACCCCGGCCACTTCATCATCCCCCATCATCCGTTCCAGCATGCCGGAACGGTCCCAAATCAATGAGGCATGTGAAGAGATGAGTGATGCGGGTTTCGCGGGTTCATTGTCCATTGCTCTGAGTTCATTATTCTCTTTAGGGAGCCACTTCTTCAAGGTCTCTGCCAGGATCTGGGGCGAAATCGGTTTCGCCATGTAGTCATTCATTCCCGCCTTCAAGCATCTCTCCCGGTCCCCCTGCATGGCGTGGGCGGTCATGGCGATGATGGGGATGCCGGAAGTCGGAGCCCGGAGCCCGGAGCTCGGAAGACGGAAGTCAGAGGTCGGAGGTGCCTCTTCCCCCTTCCCCGTTCCGCGTTCCGCGTTTCGAATTCTCCTCGTGGCTTCCAGCCCATCCATCACGGGCATCTGAACATCCATGAGGACCAGGTCGTAGGGAATCGTCTGGAGCGACTTGATGGCCTCGGCGCCGTTGGTTACGGCGTCGGCGTCCAGGCCCAGCTTCTTGATGATGGCCAGTGCCACCTGCTGATTGGTGATGTTGTCCTCGGTTAGGAGGATACGGGCCCTGCGGCCGGCAAAAAGATTCTGGATTTCGCGGACCGTGGGACGCGTGGCTATGGGACGGGATATCGGCGTCTCATCCCTGCTTTTTTCCAGTACCTGGGAAAGAGCATCCTTCAGTTCCAGGGTTTGTGCCGGTTTCGTCAGGCAGGCGTCAAATCCGATCTCAATAAATCGGCCGGTGTCGCCGCGAACCCCCATGGAGGTCAGAATGACCATTCGGGTACTTGCCAAACGGCTGTCGGATTTGATGATGCGGCCGAGGGCCTCACCGTCCATGCCCGGCATTTGCATGTCGATGACGGCAAACTGAAAGGGATCGTTCTCATCCAACGCCTTGTTAAGCGACTCGATCGCCCTTTCGCCGTCCATGCTTTCGGATACGCGCATCCCCCACGATGTCATTCGGGCATTCAGGATTTCTCTGTTGGCGGCGTTGTCATCCACAATCAATACGCGTATCCCGTGCAGGTTCGCGGGAGGATGCGGTTGGGCCATCCCTCCCTGGGGTTGTTTTTCCAGACGCGCCGTAAACCAGAACTCCGAACCTTTTCCCGCTTCACTTTTCACGCCGATCTTTCCGCCCATCATCTCGGCCAACTGTTTGGAGATGGACAGCCCCAGCCCGGTGCCGCCGTACTTGCGGGTGGTGGACCCATCCACCTGGGTAAAGGGAGAGAAGAGATCCTGCAACCGGTCGGAAGGAATCCCGATCCCGGTGTCGCGCACCGAAAACCGAAGAAGTATATCGCTCTCACCCTTTTGCTTATTTTGTAGTTCCTCCACCATCGAAACGCGGATCAGCACCTCACCTGCATGGGTGAACTTGACCGCGTTGGCCGCTAGGTTGATCAGGATCTGGCGAAGGCGCCCGGGGTCGCCCCGTAGGAGGGCCGGGACATCCGGGTCCATGCCGCACACCAGCTCCAGGCCTTTTTTGTGCGCCTGGAGGGCCAGGGTGTCCGCAAAATCGTCAATTAGAGATTGCAGGTCAAAATCGAGGATTTCAAGATCGAGTTTGCTGGCCTCAATCTTGGAAAAATCGAGGATGTTATTGATAAGCACCATCAGCGATTGGGCGCTGGCCCGTACGGTCTCGGCATACCGTCGTTGCTCCTCGGTCAAATTCGTATCCAGCAGGAGTTCGGTCATGCCGATCACCCCGTTCATGGGGGTCCGAATTTCGTGGCTCATGTTGGCTAAGAACTCGCTCTTGGCCGCGCTGGCCAGCTCCGCCTGAACAGCCATCTCGTTGGCGCGGACCGTAGCGGTTTCAAGTTCCAGGTTGATCTCCAGAAGTTGCGCCTCTGCCTGTTTCAATTGGGAGATATCCACAAAGCTTTCGAGGAGATATTCCCGGCCATCGATCCACAGTCGCGTGACGGTCTTCAGCACCGGGATCGTCCCGCTCGAAGTCAGGATGCTTCTTTCCGCATTGTCCATTTCCTGCCCAAGGTCCATCACCGGGCATTTCCCGGTCTCTGCAGGGCATATGAATTCATTGCAGACCCTGCCGATCACACGATCGGCCGTGGCCCCGATCATTCGTACGGCCGCGGGATTGGCCTCCACAATGACGCGGTCTTCAACCCGGACCAGAATGATCCCGGCCTGAACCGACTCCATCACGGCACGCATCCGCGCGTTGGCGCTTTGCATGGCGTCCTGCGCCTTTTTTCGATCGGTAATGTCCAGAAACGCGGTATGGGTGGCAGGGGCGCCTCCGTGCATGATCCGGGTGCTGTAAATCAGGACCCACCGGGTTTCCCCGGTTTTATGGATGATCCGGGCCTCGTACTGGGTGGGCGCCTCTTTTCCTGCAAGACGGTCTCTGAGATGTTGAAAAAGCCTTCCCCGGTCTTCCGGATGGATCAGTTCCATGATTTGCTCGGAACCGAAGGCTTTCAATTCTTCATGTGAGTACCCTGTAATGAGTGCCATCGGTTTGCTGACAAAGCTGAGTCTCAGCGGGTCGGCCTGTGCAACGACCACACCTTGAAGCGAATCTTCCACAAGGTGTCTGTAGCTTTCTTCTCTTTCTCCGAGCCGTTTCTGTTCCCAGAATAATTCTTTTTCGATCATCTGGGAGTTCAACTGTATCAGACCGATAATAAACAGAACCGAAAAGACAAATACGCCAAGCAGGGCCATCCCGTGAAAAGCTCCCGAAGACATAAAATTATCGACGGCATTTGCAGGGATCAGGAAAAAAATCCCCCGGAGTGCCATGACCATGGACATTCCCAGTAGAGACCCCATGAGGAGCCTGTTCAGGCTTCCAAGAACCTGACGGATATCCCTCGCAAGGACGACGGCACAGGAGAGGAAATAAAAAGCCGATGCAGCGGAGATGATGCAGATGCGCGCATTCACACTCGGCCTGATATAGGTAAAGAGAGGGAAAAAAATCAGCATGACCAGAAATCCTACAACAATATGGAAGCGGGGTTTCACAGGCCATCCGGCAAAAGACCTGAACCCGAGATAGAGGAGGATCAAGGCTGAATAATTAAGTGAATTTGCAACAATAATCGTGATGGCATCAGGGAGAAGGTGACGCAGTGCAATGAGCATGAAGGCCAGACATTCCAGGAGGATTCCCACAGTCCACGCCTTGAATCCGGGATATGTCTTGCTGCTCACCGCATAATAGACCATTGAAAGGGCGAAGACGAAAAACGTCGCCCCCATGACGAAGGATAGGGTTCGAATATCAAGAAATTGCGTCATACAAACAGTCCTTCCCTGAGATGCCCTTACGAGCACTACAAACGGGCGCCCTGCAACACGGTGCCTCATTCGCTGTTCATAGTGACGCCGTCACGTGTTTGCCGGCTTCACTCCTCATGCCCTCACGGGCACATTACAAACGGGGCAGCAAGGAGCAGAGGTCAAAAGTCAGAGAAACAAGCTCTAAGCTGAAAGCTGAAAGCAAGATGTAAACCAAGAAGCGGTAACCAGCAACGAGTAAGCAGCAACGAGCAACAAAGACGGAGGTCGGAAGACAGAGGCCAGAAGTCAGCTAAAACCCAATGAACTCAAGAAACCCAACGAACCAGCAACGAGCAACCCGCAATCCCGCGTACCGCGGGATCTACGCTTCGCTCGGACCAGCAACCTATGCTCAATTTTCCCCAAGAGCCTTGTTCACGGCCGCCTTTAAGCTTGCCATCTGATACGGCTTGGAGAGGAAGACCTGGGGATTATCGGCATGGTCTCCGCACATGGCCCGGGCCTCATCATAGCCGCTGGCCAGGATCACGGGGATATCGGGCCGTATCTTTCGCAGAGCCTTAAGTGTCTCCCAGCCGTTCATGCGCGGCATGCTCAGGTCGGTGAGCACCAGACGGATATCTGCCTGCCTGTCGCGGAAGATATTTACGGCCTCGATCCCGTCTCCGGCCGTGAGCACCTCGAACCCGAAATGCTCCAGCATGGCTTCGGCTGCATCGCGGACCATCTTCTGGTCCTCCACCAGCAGGATAACGCCGCCCACGGCCATCTCTTGCTCGGTCACCGGTTTCTCCAGGACTGTCTCGGGGAGCCGTTCGGACGACATAGGCAGAAAGATCCGGAACACACTCCCTCCATATCCCCCTCCCGGATGCGAAGTAACTCCGAGCCCTATTTGTTCCGCATTGGCCCCGTCCCGCGTTCCGAGATCCGGGTTCCCCGTTCGCCGCGTTCCGACGTGGCTCTCCACCGCAATGCATCCCTTGAACGATTTAACGATCCCCAGAGCCACCGCCAGCCCCAGTCCCCTCCCTGTGAACTTTTCCGTAAAGAACGGGTCAAAAATTCGGTCGATAATCGCGGGACTTATCCCGCTGCCGCTGTCAGACACGGTCAGACAGGCGTAGACATCCGTTGAAGGTTGCCAATTTACAGGGAAACGGTGATCTCCCCGAATATCGCGCCTGTTTGCTGTTGAAAGCGACACGCGAATCCGAACTCCTGCATCACCCATGGCCTCCCAGGCATTGGTGACCAGGATGGCAAGAACCTGACCTATCTGGCCCGAATCGGCCTTGACCACCAGCCCTGGCATGGGAAGATCGGTTTCCACGGCCACCCGATCCGGGATCTCTCCCCGAAGCTCTGCCAGGCGGTCCAGACAGGTTTTGGAAAGATCGATGAGAATAGGGCTTGAAGGGGTTTGCCCCAGGAAGGTCAGCATCAAACGGCTCATATCCGCCGCCCGCCGCGTCGCCTTATGAGCTTCTGTGAGCCGTTTGGCAACACCTTCTCCTTCCGTGAGATCCATCCGGGCCAGCTCCAGGTTGCCCATAACAGCGCCCAACAGGTTATTGAAGTGATGGGCCACGGCCCCGGCCATGCGCGAAAGGCTTTCGGCCTTCTCCACCTGTTGAAGCCGACGTTCCAGGACGAGTCGCTCCGCCTCTGCCTCCTTGCGCCCCCTCACATCCAAGTGGGTCCCGGTCATCAAGAGAGGCGCCCCCTGCTCAGACCATTTGACCACCTTGCCCCTGTCCTCTATCCACACCCAACGACCGTCCTTGTGCCGCATCCGGAATTCGCACTCGTAATAAGGAAGCTTACCCGAGAAATGTTCCTTCAGCAACCGATCGGACCGTTCAAGGTCTTCCGGGTGGCATAAATCCATCCAGGTTCGGATGCTGATGGGCTGAAGTTCTTTCAGGGTGTACCCCAGCATTTCAGCCCAGCGATCATTGAACACCGTCTCCCCTGTCTGAACGTACCACTCCCATGTCCCCGCACGGGTCCCCTCGATGACCATGGCCAGCATTTTCCGCTCGTGGACCAGTTCATCCTGCACGCGTTTTCGCTCGGTAATGTCATCGCATACAAATACGATCTTTCTCAGCTCCCCCTTGCTGTTTCGAATTGAATCAAAGTTCCCTTCATGAATAAACGTGCTGCCGTCCTTGCCTATGGCGCGGTACTCTGCGGTGGTTCTGGAGAGTTCGCGGTTGGGCCCTTTCTGATGAAGGATCCCGGCCAGCCGCTCTACATCCCCGGGATGGACCAGGGCGAAGGCGGAAGTGCCTACCAGTTCTTCAGGTTCATATCCCAGTATTCGATGAGCCGGATTCACGTATTCATAGTTTCCCAGTGCGTCCATTACGCCGATCATGGATCCACTGTTTTCTGCAATCATGCGGAACCGTTCCTCGCTCTCCTTGAGCCGCTGTTCCCTGACGATCCGCTCGCTGATGTCCTCAACAAATGCGACGAAGTGCCCGCCTTCCTCAGCGCTGTACTGGGCGCTCACCTCCACATCAAATATGCTCCCGTCCTTGCGCCGGTGCCGGGACATGAACCGGTCCTGGCCCTGTTCCGCTATCCTTTGCATGCGCCGGGCACTGTCGTCCGCCTCCTCGAAGGCATCCAGATCATGGATATGCATGGTCAGGAGTTCCGCTTCGCTGTACCCGGTCAGGCGGCAATAGGCGTGGTTGACCTCCAGGATGCGGCCTTCCGTGTCCGTCATGAGAAACCCGTTCATGGCGGTATGGAGGATGGTCCGATGACGCTTCTCGCTTTTTTGAAGCGCCGCCTCCATCCGTCGACGCTCCCCCCGGATTGACATTAGCCGCCCCAGGAGCACAGTGCTCAGGGGATATATCAGCATGACCGGCAGACCGATTTTGCGGACCACCCCCAGGCCCACGGGCCAGGGCAGCAGAAGGAGCATGCACAGGAGCATGGCCACATGGGTCGCAACGCCCAGGAGAAACAATTCGCCTATGGAGGGTTCGCGGTCTTTGTTGCGCCGCAGATGTCGCCATGCCAGGCCGATGCCTGCCGCAGCCGCAATTGCGGCGACTGCCGGCCATGCCCCTGCCCCGCCCAGGGAGAGGCGGAAACCGGCCGTCATGAGCGCAGCCAACAGTGTCGGCACCGTCCCGAAGAAAAGCCCCGACATGCTGAGCAGGACCGAGCGCGTATCGAATACAATCCCTGGTGCAAACTGCCACGGGTTCATCATGACCGCGATGCCCATGAGGCCGATAATCATGCCGGTAACCAACTGCCGGGGCTCCGGCTTCCCGCCGCGAGGCCGCATTCCCAACATGTCGTATATCAAGGCCAGGGCCAGCAGAAGCGCTCCATTGTTGACCAGGCCGATGATGCTTGAGGAATTCATTGGATTCAGTTACCCGCAATCAAGATATCCCGAACAAAGACACACAAAGCACACAAAGGATTTTTTTGTAGAGAAACGGGAGCATGCCCTTTTCTCTGTGTTCTTTGTGACGCCGTGTGACCCTATACGACGCACCGGGATACAAACAGATTTTCTTGTTTTTTTTGTTAATTTGTTAAAGGGGTATTGGGAATAAGGGACTAAACCAAGAGGGCCCTTACACCCGTGAATTAAATATCAAAATACAGACAAAAATGAAATGAAAAACCCCACCTAAAGAGATGGGGCTATTCTTTAAAAATTGAATATCGGTTAATCGTCTGAGTCTGGAAAATCAAGAGGCGTTATATCGCCATAGTTGCACTCGCCTCTCCTTTCCCCTTTTGTCGGTTAACCTCGCTATTTGGGTCTAAAAATCATCGAAATCGTCACCATCCATGGGGATGATCTCTTTCGGATTCGTCTTTGCCTTCCCCATCGGACCGACAAGTGCCTTCAGGTTTGCTTTGCCTGTTTTCTGTGTGGGCTGGGTTGTGTGGGGTTTTGAAGACCGGGGATCTCCACCTGATGCGTTCCCTCCAACCATGTTGACCAGTTCGCCCACAAAGGACTGCATCTGTTCGGCCTGGGCGCTCATCTCTTCAGAGGCGCTGGCAGACTCCTCGGCATTGGCAGCCACCTGCTGCACCACCTTGTCCATCTCCGCCACGGCCTTGTTGATCTCCTCGATCCCCTGGGCCTGCTCGTTTGATGCCGCAGAAATCTCATCCACAAGACCTCCCACCTTTCGGGCGATTTCCATGTTCTCTTTAAAGGCCTCCTGGGTGGTTTGCGTGAGTTCATTTCCGTTTTTGACGGCCTTGATGGTATTCTCGATCAGATCGGCCGTGTTCTTGGCCGCGTCCGCGGCCCTCAAGGCAAGGTTCCGGACCTCGTCCGCCACCACGGCAAAGCCCGCTCCCGCCTCTCCTGCCCGGGCGGCTTCCACCGCGGCATTCAAGGCCAGAAGATTGGTCTGAAAGGCGATTTCATCAATGGTCTTAATGATCTTTCCGGTCTCTTCACTGGACTTGGTGATCTCCTGGATGGCGCTCAGCATGTCGGCCATATGGCGGTCCACCTTCTCCACGATCTTTCCGGCCTCTCCCATTCTGGACCTGGCCTCATTGGCGTTATCCGCATTCTTCTTGGTCATGGACGACATCTCTTCCAGAGACGAAGAGGTCTCTTCGATGGACGCCGCCTGCTCGGCCGCACCCTCTGCCAGAGACTGGCTCCCGGCCGAGACCTGCTGAGACGCGGAAGACACCTGGTCCGAACCCTCGCTCAGACCTTCGATCACACGGTTCAGGGGTTTGGTGATCCCCCGGGTGATGATAAGCGCCAGAAAGGCGCCGAGTAGCAGGGCAATGCCCCCAACCACCCCTACAATTAGCTCTGCCCGTTGGTTGGATGCCACCATCTTCGGCCCCAGCTCGTCTTGTGCGGATTTGATGTCCAACTTGACCTCCTCAACCGCCTCTGCGATCTCCGGTCCGATTCTGTCCAATGTCCCGGAAATGACCTCATTCCGCTCAAATATGATGTTGACAAGCTCCTTAAAGGCATCTTGATATTCCTGATCCGCTCCGTCGACCTTGCTGAGCAATTCTCTCCGCTCTGCGTTTTCCAGATGCCTGTCCAGTTTCTCCAATTCTGCGTCAAGTTGAGCAAATTCCGCGTCCACTCTGTCGACGTCCTTCTGGACATTCGATTCCATAAAATTCAGCACGTACAGACGGGCCAACAATAGACTCCTCAGGGCAAGCCCCGCATGAAAGCCCGCTTCTACATCCTGATCCCTTTCCGCCGATAACATGATAGCGGACAGATCTTTTTCCATCTTTGGCCCGTCAACACTCAAAATATCTTGGAACAGATGATTTCGTTGCTTTTTATACTCGACGACCTTCTCAAATGCCCCCTGGTACTCCTCCACTTCCTTATCAACAAAGGCAATCTTCTTGGCGCGTTCGGGATCTTCTATATTCTTCTTCGCCGCCTCTAAATGGTTATGCATATCTTTTAGATGCTCCTGGTATTCGTGGAGATCCTGGTCATTTCCTCTGATAATAAAGTCCTTTACATTCATCCGAACCATGAGCATGTCTGATTCAAGAAGACTGGCGAGATTAGTATCCCTTGCCATTTCACGGTACTCCGTGAAGCCGTCCGAAGCGGTTATCAGTCCGTTGTATGCAGCGACCCCCACAATAACCAGCAACAGGAGGACCGCTGAAAATCCAAGAACAATCTTCTTTCCTACCCTCATATTTTTGACCATAATCTTTATCCTTTCTCTATTTGTGTTGTTTTTTTTGGGTGAATCATCAACGGGTATAACCGGTAAAGATCATATCCCATTATGCCGCCTGCTCCAGCAGATCTATCTCCTGATCGCTGAGGACCCGGTCGATATCGAGCAGGATCTTGACGCCCCCTCCCACTTTTGCCATGCCGAGGATATAATCCGTATTGAGCCTCGCACCAAAGGTGGGAGTGGCCTCAATGTCTTCCCCTTTGATGTTCAGGACCTCGGACACCGAATCCACCACAATGCCGATCATGACCGTCCCGGTCTCGCCTTGAATCTCCACCACAATGATGCAGGTCCGTTCCGTGTAATCGATCTCGTCCATCCCGAACCTGCGTCTCAAATCCACCACCGGGATCACCTGGCCCCGAAGGTTAATGACCCCTTTCACAAAATCGGGGGTCCGGGGCACGGATGTGATCGTCATCATCCCGATAATCTCCTTGATCTTCAGAATCCCGATGCCGTACTCCTCTTCGGCCAGGGTAAAGGTGAGATACTTGCCCTCCTGGTGCGCCATGGCCTTTACGGCCTGGTCCATCTTTTCCGCCAATTCCGACATTTCTGTTTCACATCCTTTCTTGATAATTTCCCAAAAATACGAGAGACTCCCGGGTGTCGACGTGTCGCCGGATCCCCACCCCTATCTAAATCCCTCAATCCCTCAATCCCTGAATCCCAGAATTCCTCAATCCCGGAACCCCTCAATCACTAGACCACATCCATCTTCACCACCTCCCCTGTTCCCTGATTAAGATTGATACGTTCGCGACGGAGCATATTTTGAAGGGCCAGCGACAAATCGGAATAGTCGCCGCCCGTAAAGGTGATGAAGCGGGGATAGAATTTGTGGCCCTTTAACATGGTCTCCCTGCCCGCATCAGGAAGTATCAGGGCAACGGGCAAATTGTATATCTCGCCTCTCATCAATAACAGGTGGTTCAGGATATCCTGGCTGCCTACGACAAAAATCATCAGACAGATATTGCCCCTTGGCTGCTCAAATCTGCGGGACAGTCTGTGGACGGACCTGTAAACCTCCACATCCTGATCCAGTTTCCGCAGGATTTGTCTGACCTGGTGCTCCTCTTTCCGCATTCCAGATGAAAACAGCAAGACGGACATCGTTAAAAAAATTCCTTTGCAATGGGCCAATATTCTGAAGGTTGATCAACGGTTTTATCCACCCCCACGACCCAATACAAGTTACATGCCAGGCTGTCACAGGAATGAAATAGAATAGATATTCAAAATGATTACAATTGCTTAGATAAGAAACGTAAAGATATTTGAAGGGCTGGGATGGCGGATGACTTCAGGGTCCGTCCTGATTTCAGGAAATGCCTTGTCCTGAAATCAGTATAAATGTGAGGGTGTGATTATGATGAGAGCTTTAGAGTTACGCAACAAAACATTTTAAGGTCGTAAAATAAAACCCCTTTGTGGCTCCGTGGCTTTGTGTGAGTCCCGTCTGGGGGGATTAGTTCCGGGTATCCGCGTCAACCTTAAGCCACTGACCACGCGAACACTTGACAAAATCATGAAGGGGTTTTGGAGAGGTTATATTTTTTGAACCGGGCGTACACATTGGAGCGGGTGATTCCGGAGATGCGGCAGATCTCCTGTATATCCCCGCCTGTAATCGCGATCAGGCGCTCAAAATAGTCCTTTTCGGCCGATTCTATGAATGCTTTCAATTGAGGCAAGGGCCCACCCGTGGCCCCGTCCTTATCGTGCTCGTGCGACGTCCGGCGGTCCCCGCCGACGGACGCCCTGGCCAGCCTGGACCGGATGTAGGTTGGGAGGTGAATCGGAAAAAGGGTCGGGTCATCATAGGATGATGAAAGGGCGCTTTCAATGGCGTGAATCAATTCGCGGACATTTCCAGGCCAGCGGTATTGCGTAATCGCCTCCAGAAACTCGGGTGAGTAGCCCTTTTGACCTGGCCCGTATTTGCCGGACAGCCTCGCAAGGTAAAATGAGGCGATGTCCCGGATGTCTCCTGAGCGGTCTCTCAAGGCCGGGACCTGTATGGCCAGGGTTTGGAGGCGAAAAAGGACATCCTCCCTGAATGTTCCGTCCTTGACCATCCCGTCGATGTTGCGATTGGTCGCGGCGATCAGCCTGAAATCACTGGCCGTGTCTTTTTTGCCCCCCACCGGCCGGAACCGCCGTTCCTGCAAGACCCGCAGAAAGGCCCTCTGTTGCGCCGGTGGAAGCTCCCCCACCTCGTCCAGAAAAAGGGTGCCGCCGTCCGCCTCCTTGATCAGGCCTTCCGCGCACGGTCTGCGCCGGTAAACGCTCCCTTTTCGTGCCCGAAGAGAGTGCTCTCAATCAGGTTCTCCGGAAGGGCCGCGCAATCCACTACCACAAAGGCATGTTCCCTGCGTTGGCTGTTATCGTGTATTGCCCTCGCAAACAGCTCCTTTCCGGTCCCGGTCTCCCCGGTGATGAGCACATTGGCATCGGTATCAGCCGCCTTGGCCACCAGGTCGAGGCACCGCTTGATCTCAGGACTATTCCCGACAATCCCTTCCCGGTTCAGAACCAGGGGGGTCTTCCGTGTGGATTTTTCCTCGCGGTATTGAAGCACTCGAATGAGGGGGAGTTTTATTTTTTCAGCATACAGGGGTTTTTCAATATAATCCCATGAACCGCTCTTGATGGCCAGTTCGGCCCCGTCCCTGCTTCCCTCTCCTGTAATGATCACCACCTCAGGAGAACCGAAAACCTTCTTGATACGCGAGATGGCCTCGATCCCATTTCCATCAGGGAGGTTGACGTCAAGAAAGACAATGTCAAAACTACCCGCGGATGCCACCGCCATTCCTTGTTTCAGGCTCAAGGCATACGCGGATTCATGCCCCATGGAGATGCAGAACCTTGAAAGCGCTTCACACAGGGCCGAGTCGTCATCGATGATCAGAATGTGGGCCATGGTTGGTTACTCGTTGCTGGTTGCTCGTTGCTGGTCGAAGCGTAGCGGAGATCCCGTCTTCAGCGGGATTGCTCGTTACTGGTTGCTGGTTTTTGCTGACATCTGACCTCTGGTTTTCTGGTTTTTGCTGACATCTGACATCTGACCTCTGGTTTTCTGGTCACGGCAGACGTTCTTGTACGGCTCTTTTGAGCCTGCGGTTCGTATGTCTTTATTTTGAGGGCCGAATTTTGGATGCAATGGAATGCTTGCAGTGCAAAACGACACTGCTGATGCCAAATCTCAACCCTGAATCCCGCTTCAGCGGGAAACCTCTGAACCCGTGAACGGTTACCAGGATGGTTAAAGCAGTTTAACCAGAGTGGCAACAATAGCGGCCTGGGCAATGAGCATCCCTGCGACCCATCTGATAATTTTCATTTCAGTTAAGGCCAGCTTTTCATCCAGATATTCTCTTGTAACAAGTCTGTCTTCAACGAGTTCTGCAATAATTTTAGTCTGCTCTGCAGCCTGCTCTTCCGTAAAGCCGACGGCCTTGAGCCGCTTCACGTTCTCAAATGTGTCAAAAGTTATTGTACCCATAAGACAAGCCTCCACTTATGCGGTATGGGGCACGACGGAAAATATTCAACCTCATCTGGTTTTCGTTTGATAGAAATTTCTCAATACGTATCGGAGACACACAATACAAGGAATTTAGTCTTTCCGGATAAGGGGTGTAACATGTCTCTCTAGTCTTCGTTTAACATCGTCCTTCTGGCTTAAGGAGACAAATTCCTGCGTCAAAGGCCAAACAAGACTGATTCGCTCTGCGGGTGTCCCGGGAACGGCCATCTCATTTCTACGCTCCGACATTCGAAAAATAGCTGTCTCATCCCTGTCCGTGATTTTACCATACCACTGTTCTCAAACAACATCAACCATATAATATCACTGAAAATAAACGGGAAAGACAGCGACACCTAATGCCCTTACGGGCGCATCACAAACTTTGCGCGTATACGAAACAGCTAAATCGTTCCTTTGTTCGTAGTGACGCCGTCGGGCGTTTGCCGGGTTCGCAGCGGAAGCCAGCAAAAAACCCAATGAACTCAAGAAACCCGACAAACCCCAAAAACGAGCAACCAGTAACCAGCAATCCCGCGTACCGCGGGATCTACGCTTCGCTCCGACCAGCAACCCGTCATCAATCCAACGCCTTTCGAATGGCATGGGCCATTTCGTGCATGGCAATCGGTTTCGGGACAAAGGCGCGGATACCCATCTCTCTGGCAATATCTTCATCGATCTGTTCACTGAATCCGGTGCAGAGGATGATGGGGATGTCGGGTCGGATGGCCATGAGTTCCTTTGCCAGATCCTTGCCCGTCATATGGGGCATGGTCTGGTCGGTAATCACCAGATCGAACCCTTCGGGCGCTTCACGAAAGAGACCCAGGGCGTCCAGACTGTCGGTTTTTGCCAGCACCCGATAGCCCAGCTTTTCGAGCATCTGCTTAATCACGGTCACCGTGGCCTGTTCGTCATCCACAAACAGAATCCGCTCCGTGCCCGTGGGAAGATCGGCGCTCACTACCCGCTTTAGGGAGACGTCCGCATCCACCACCGGGAGAAGGACATGAAAGGCGCTCCCCTTGCCCTCCTCACTCTCCACCATAATGTGGCCGTCACAGTTCTTCACAATCCCGTGGATCACGGCCAGTCCCAGGCCCGTCCCCTGACCCTGCTCTTTGGTGGTAAAATAGGGTTCAAAAATCTTGTCGATGATCTCCGGCGGAATTCCCGAGCCCGTATCGCTGACCGACATCCTGAGAAAACCTCCCGGGGCAATCTCCCCAAGTCTGCTTGCCTCCTCCGGTCCCACATGCGTTTCCGTCAGGGTCACCATTAATTCACCCCCTTTCTCCAGCATGGCATGGGCCGCATTGGTACAGAGGTTCATCAGGATCTGGTGCATCTGGGTCGGATCGGCCAGGATCGTATCCCGGTCGGTCTTGAGTCTATAGCGGATTTGAATGGTGGAGGGAATGGTGGATCTCAGAAATTTAACCACCTCTTTCACGATCAGGGAGGCCTTCAAAGGGATTTTTTCTTCCTCTTTAACCCGGGCAAAGGTCAGGATCTGCTGCACCAGGTCTCTGGCCCGCTCACCTGATTTGTAGATCTGTTTCATATTCATCTGCAGCGGGCTTTCCGGCGGGAGATCCATCATGGCCATCTCCGCATGGAGCATGATGGGGGAGAGGATGTTATTGAAGTCGTGGGCGATTCCCCCAGCCAGATTGCCGATGGCCTCCATCTTCTGGGCCTGGGTCAGTCTCCTTTCCATCTCCATCTCGGATGTCACATCCCGCTTGACCGCCACAAAATTAGCGATGACGCCTCCCTTGTCCCTGACCGGCGAGATGGAGGCCTCCTCGGTGTAGCGCGATCCGTCCTTCCGTCTGTTGACCATGCGATTCGTCCATGTCTTTCCGCTGGTGATGGTCTGCCACAGGTCCTTATAAAACGCCTCATCCTGTTCACCGCTCTTCAAGATCCGCGAGTTCTTTCCCTTGATCTCGGCCTCCCTGTACCCGGTGATTCGTTCAAACGCAGGGTTGACGTACTGGATGTTTCCCTTGTCATCTGTAATGACGATCGCCTCGCCGGCTTGCTCGATGGCGGACATCAGCCGTGAACGTTCCTCCTCAGCCAACTTTTCTCGGGTAATGTCCCGACCGAGGATAAGGGCCGCGGGTTTCCCTTCAAAATCAATGACGACCGAGGAGGACTTGAACCATACCCGTTCGCCGTTACGTCGTAAAACCTGGAAATCAATGGGTGGATTTTCCTGGCCCATGTGGATTTGCGAAATTCGTTCGCGAATGAGGTCTCTGAACTCCGGCGCGACCCTGTCAATGGCGTCCAGGCCGATCATTTGGTCGGGGCTTTGATATCCGTAAAGACGCGCACCCGCAGGGTTCACAAAAACGAACTTTCCATCGCGCACAGCAAGGATGGCAAGGGGCGCCGACTCCACCAGTGTGCGGAACCGCCGCTCGCTTTCCTTCAGCGCCGCTTCAGCCTTTTTTCCCTCCTCTAAGACCCGAGCCAGCTTCAGGCTGCTATAGCTCAAATTGGAAATGAGATCGGCAAAACGTGCATAAAAGCCCATCACCGCATCGATGGTCTCCCGGCCCCACCGGGGAACCCGATCCAGGGCTTCCATATAGGCTGTCTCATCAAAACCATAGCGCCGGGCCTGTACCTTGAATACGTCATAGTCCGGCGTTTCGTCCTCAAAAAAGAACTGACCTAAAAACAGATTTCCCAGATGTTTACCGCCCACCACAATTGGGGTGGCAATATCCCACATATTATTTTTGCAGCGATAGATTTTGAATTCTCCGGGTTTGATGCCTGAGGAGAGTTCAAGGTCGCTTTCCATACAATTCTTCCGAGTCTCCGGATGGATGCGATGAAACCTGGTGCAGATGTCCTGCCACCCGGTGGCCACCAGGACCTCCCCTTTCATGTCTATCACTGCAACACCGATATTTGTGAGACGATAGAAATCGTCCATTATGGTCTGAACGACCCGCGCATTAAGGATATCGGCCAGGTCAAGTGCCCCCACATCTCCTGCGGGGGACAGAAGGGCGTCCAATTTGGCCCTGATACGGCACTCGCTCTCCTCCAGAGCCTCCTCTGCCAGCTTTTTCTCTGTAACATCGGATAGAACACCCCGGACGCCCGTTACCGCCCCACCTTTGAAAACCGGGCTGCTCGATGTCCTCACCCACACCACATCTCCCGACTTGTTCAGAACACGGTACTCACTGGGCTGGAGGCGATCCTTTAACACATTCTCCCAAGCCAGTGTAACCATAGCGCGATCCTGAGGATGAACAAATTCGATATAATCCCCGCCTACTATATGTTCCGGCTCATATCCCAGGACCTCCCGCCTGAAGGACTCATATAAGAGATGCGGCCATCCAGATCGACGCTGAAGATGACGTCGTTAATCCTCTCCACAAGATCACGATATTTCTCTTCACTCTGTTTAAGCAGTTCCTCTTGTCGTGTCTTTTCGGTGATATCCTCTGAAGGCTCGAGAGCCCGAATGATCTCTCCTTTTTCGTTCAGTATGGGGATGCCCTGGATGCGCCATATCTTACCGTCGGGCGTGGTCTTGACTACTGTTTCCAATTTTCCCGTTGCAAGTGATTTTCGAACCGGGCAGTCCGGACAGGCATCTTGACGCCTTTGCCATATTTCATAGCAAAATTTTCCGGTTAATTCCTCCCTTTGCATCGCCACGGATTGACAGGCCGCCAGATTGGCCCACAGAATGCGGCCTCCCACGTCCTGCAAAACAGCGTGGTCAGGCTGGTGATCCAGAATGGTCGTTTTTTCAATCTCAGCATCTTTAATGGCCTTCTCAGCCTCTTTGAGTTTGGTGATATCAATTGCGACGCCCAGGATGCAATTCTCTTTGTCCGGCAGCGACAGAGGGGCTTTGACCGTATAAAACCAGCAGGTCGTGCCATCCTTTCTTGTCAACGGTTCATCGGTAATTATCTTTGAGCGTTTCGTTTGCATGACCTCTTGATCGTCCGCTATGAATGATCTGGCTTCGTCTTCGCTCAGTTTTCCCAATTGCGCCAGTTCCATGTCCGTTCTGCCGACCAGCTCATCCGGCGAGGCATGATAAAGACTGGCAAGTGCATTGTTTGCCAACAAATATCTGCCGTCTTGGTCTTTTACAAACACACCATTCGGTGTCGCATCAACAACCGTCCTCAAAATGATTTGGGATTCTTTCAGTTCCATAAGCGCGCGGTTGATTTCAGTAATATCCCGTACAACGCCGATAATGCCTGTCGGCTCGTCGTCCGCACTGTACACAAAATTTGCCTGTACCTCGGTCATGACCGTTACGCCGCCTTTGCCGACAAGTTCAACCTTCACTTGGACAGGCTCCTTGGTTCTCGTCCCTTTATTGTGTTCCGCGAGTTCTTCATCATAAACCTTTATACAGCGTTCATACGAATCAAGGGTCATCAATTCCCTTAGGGTTCGAGCCATCGCTTCTTCAGGGGTAAACCCCAGCAGCAGCCCGACAGACCGGCTGAGATAAGTGAGTCTCATCTCCATATCCATGGTCCAGATGACATTCGTCACGTTTTCAGCCAGGAACCGGTATTTCTCCTCACTTTCCCGAAGGGATGCTTCAGTCCGTTCGAGATCACGTACCTTCTGTTCCAGTTCTTCGTAAGTAGGTTTTTCAGGCATGTTGAACCTCGGTGCTGGTCGAAGCGTAGCGGAGATCCCGTCTTTAGCGGGATTGCTCGTTACTAGTTACTCGTTCTTGGGGTTTGTTGGGTTGATAGGGTTTATTGAATTCGTTGGGTTTTTGCTGAACTCTGACTCCTGGCGTCTGACCCCTGGTTTTCGTTAATCGTTACTGATTGCCGGTTGGGGGTCTCACCCTCTCACCCTCTCAACTTCTCACCTTCTTCTTCCAACAGCCGGTTACTCATTTCCCTTCATTGCTCACACTGTCTACTGCTTACTCCCTACCGCCTACTGGTTTTTCCCGATCTCCGGTCACGTCATCCCCAAACAGGCAGTCATAAACGTCCTGGACCGATCCCACCCCCGATACCTTCATCTTCTTGGGAGATTTCAGGCCCTCAAGGCTGGTTCTGGGGAGAATGGCGTGTAAAAATCCTAACTTGGCGGCCTCGTTGAGCCGCATCTCAGGCTGACTCACCCCACGTACCTCGCCGGCAAGTCCTACCTCGCCGAACACCACCAGGTCACGGCTGATGGGCCGGTTCAGGAAGCTCGACATCATGGCCGAAACAATCCCCAGGTCCGCGGCCGGTTCGTCCACCTTCAGGCCTCCGGCCACGTTCACGAAGATATCCTGATCCCCCAGTTCCATGCCCAGCCGTTTTCCCAGTACGGCCACCAGGAGGGAAATCCGGTTGTGGTCCACACCGATGGACGTTCTTCGGGGCATGCCCAACGGGCTCGGTCCGACCAGGGCCTGGATCTCCACCAGGAGGGGCCGAGTCCCTTCCATGCACGAAATCACCGCTGATCCCGGCACGTCTTCGGGTCTCTCTTGAAGGAAGATCCTGGAAGGGTTTCCCACCGCATCGAGCCCCGAGTCCGTCATCTCGAATACGCCGATCTCGTTGGTGGAGCCGTATCGGTTCTTTACGGCACGCAATATCCTGAACAGGTGTCCCCGGTCCCCCTCGAAATATAGGACCGTGTCCACCAGGTGCTCCAGGACCTTTGGACCGGCAATGGCCCCGTCTTTGGTCACATGGCCCACCAGGAAGACCGGTATCCCCGTTCCCTTGGCATAGGCCATCAAGCGGGAAGCCACCTCCCTGACCTGCCCCACGCTTCCGGGGGCTGAGGGCATATCCTCCGTATAGAAGGTCTGGATCGAGTCGACGGCCACGATGTCCGGCTTCAGCAGGGCCACACGCTTAAAAAAATCCTCGATACAGGTGCCTGTCATGACATACAGATCCTTCGAATGAAGGCTCAGCCTCTCGGCCCTAAGCTTTATCTGCTGGGGGGATTCCTCGCCTGAAAGGTACACGGCCCGCAAGTCCTGATGCGCCAGTCGATCCAGCACCTGGAGAATAATGGTCGATTTCCCAATTCCGGGGTCCCCGCCGATCAGGATCAGAGAGCCGGGGACCACGCCGCCCCCGAGGGTCCGGTCGAATTCGGAAAGCCCGGTTTTCAATCGCATCTCCGGGGCCAGGGAAATGGCCTCCAGACGTTCCGCCTGCCCCATTCCAGAGGCCGGGCCCCGGGTCTCCTTCCCCGGTTTCTTGCGGAGTTCCTCCACCATACTGCTCCACTGACCGCAGTCAGGGCACCGGCCCATCCACTTGAGGGCCTCATACCCGCAGTTCTGACAGACAAAGCTGGTTTTTTCTTTTTTAGTCATTTCTAAATAGTTGAATGAATCCTGAGACGAAAATGGATATCCTGATTATCACCGCAAGGCACGGGGAACGCAAAGGGACTTATGTTTATGCTTTTGCTGATCGCGGTTCAATAGACAGAGAAATATGAACAGGGCACGGAGGCCGCAAAACAGGAAATCGGCCCTTGTGGTATTTCCAGCCCTGGGAAACCTTTTACCGTTGTTTCACCGGGGTGGCTTTGTGTGAGATAGTTTTGACTTACGGCTATGCCGGAGATTCGATCTCACTCCCACCGGCCGTCATCCCTCTTCCTGAGATCCGTGTACCCCACCCTCCCCTGGTCCGTGATAAACGAACTCAGGAGCCAGTTTACCAGGCTGATAATCAGGGCGCCCCATACGGCCGACCAGAACCCTTGCACCACGAAGCCGGAAATGACGCCCGAGGCCATCTTCAACAGGAGCGCATTGATGACAAATGTAAAGAGACCGAGGGTCAGGATATTGATGGGGAGGGTCAGGATGAGGAGGACCGGCCGGAAAAAGACGTTCAGGACCCCCAGAATAGCGGCCGCAAAAAACGCGCTGAAAAAGCCGCTCACCTGGATCCCGCTTATCAGATAAGAGGCAACTGTAATCGCAGCAGTCAAAATCAACCATCTTATGAGTAATCCCATGGATTTTTCTCCTGATGTGGACCCATTTTCTGTATTGTTTAAGGGGTGAGTGCATCCGCACTCCTCTGAACAGACGCATTGTATGCATGACCGTTTGGGATGTCAAACAATTCACTCAAATCGACTTAAATGGATGGCATCAATGCCGCAGATCTGTTATAAAATGGATCAAAATTCAGGAATTCAGGAATTCAGGGATTGAGGAGCTCAGGAATGGAACCATTGATCGCAAAGGGGGCCGAGATCATCGCTGCGGCCCAAAAGATCCTGGTATTTACCGGGGCCGGACTCAGCACGGAATCGGGAATTCCCGATTTCAGAAGTCCCGGGGGCATATGGGAGAAGTATGATCCTGCGGACTTCTATTTTCAGAGGTTTATTTCTGATGAAACCGCCCGGGAAAAATACTGGCAGATGAGCACCGAGTTTTACGGCGTCATACAGGATGCAATGCCCAACCGGGCGCACGTTGCCATCAAAACCCTGGAAGACCAGGGAAAACTATTAGCCATCGTGACACAGAATATCGACCATCTCCACCACAAGGCGGGCAACTCCCCGGAAAAGATCATTGAACTCCACGGTACGGCAATCTCGGTATCGTGCCTGAGCTGCAAAAAGAGATATGACAGGGATGAGATCCAGGGCCGGTTGCGTTCAGGGACCAAGGTCCCCTATTGTGATGACTGCGGCGGCATATTAAAGCCCGATACCATCTCGTTCGGCCAGGCCATGCCCGAGGCGGAGATGGAACAATCCATCCGCTATGCAGGCGAATGCGACCTCTGTATCGTCCTGGGCTCTTCCCTGGTGGTCTACCCTGCAGCATCCGTGCCCCTGCACGCGGCCCGGAGCGGGGCCAGGCTGATGATCGTCAACCGGGACCCCACGCCTCAGGATACGGAGGCGGATGTCGTCATCCGCATGCCGGTGTCAGAGGCCCTGGACCAGATGCTGGGGAGTTTTTTTTCTTGAAACCATGATGTATTCAGGCTATTTATCGTATAAACAGGTTCCAAGATTCAAGGGTTCAAAGTCCGCCCTGGTGCGACGTGTCGGAAAATGCTCAGTGTGTGCATTCGCAGGCTTGTACAACGCCTCTCGGTTATAGTCGTCATCATCGGTCTGGCCCACGGGTTCAATGTCGAGGCGTTTTTGTTTCTATGTTCGATGTTGGGCGTTCGATGTTGGATGTTTTTTTAATACGGTAAGGAGATCTTTCATGTTGCGAATCGGGTTTGTTGGATGGCGGGGCATGGTTGGATCGGTCCTCATGGGCCGGATGAACCAGGAGCAGGATTTTAAAGATTTTGAACCGGTCTTCTTCACCACCTCCAATGTGGGCGGAAAAGGTCCGGACGTGGGTCTCAATATCCCGCCTTTAAGGGATGCCTATGACATCAGCCTCCTCTCCTCGCTCGACATCATCGTCACCTGCCAGGGGGGCGACTATAGCAAAGACGTCTATCCCAGGCTCAAAGCGACCGGTTGGGATGGCTACTGGATCGATTCGGCCTCGGCCCTGAGGCTGGCCGACGATGCCATTATTGTCCTCGATCCGGTGAACAGGCCTGTCATTGAGGCCGGGCTGTCAGCCGGCATCAGAACCTATGTGGGCGGCAACTGCACGGTCAGTCTCATGCTCATGGGGCTCTCAGGCCTGTTTTCAGCGGGCCTGATTGAATGGATTTCGGCCATGACCTATCAGGCCGCGTCGGGCGCAGGGGCCAAAAACATGAAAGAACTCATCGCCCAGATGCGTGTGCTGGGCAACGCCTCAAAGGAACTCCTGGATGATCCGGCATCTTCGGCCATTGACATCGACCGGATCGTAACCGAGCAGATGCGGGGGGCCGCCTTTCCCACGGACAACTTCCTGGCCCCCCTTGCCGGGAGCCTCATCCCCTGGATCGATTCGCCCATGGAATCGGGCCAGACCCGGGAGGAATGGAAAGGCCAGGTCGAGACCAACAAGATTCTGAACAGCAAAGCGCCAATACCGGTGGACGGCCTCTGTGTGCGGGTGGGGGCCATGCGGTGCCACAGCCAGGGTCTTACCATCAAACTGACCCGGGACATTCCTTTGAGCGAGATTTCAGAGATCATTCAAAAAGGGAATCCCTGGGTAACCCTGGTTCCCAATGACAAGGAATCCACCTTGAAATACCTGACTCCCGCAGCGGTGAACGGGACCCTGACGGTCCCGGTGGGGAGACTTCGGAAGATGCTCCTGGGACCCGAATACGTGACAGCCTTCACCGTTGGGGATCAGCTCCTGTGGGGGGCGGCCGAGCCAATACGGAGAATACTCAACATCGTCATTGAACATCTGTCCTAGCTGTTCAGCCTCGGCCGGTTTTCTGATCCGGGAACGGGAATATGTTGACAAACCGAACCCTGTGACTAAAATAGGATCTCCATACAGCCATGGGGAAGTGGAAAGCTCACTGGTGGGGCTCCCGGACTTCAAATCCGGTGTACCGGGCTAAAACCTCGGTAGGTGGGTTCGATTCCCATGCACTTCCGCCATAATGATATCAAGTAATTAAGGCACTTTCTTAAAGGGAAGTGCCTTTTTTATTTCAGGGCCGAAAAATTCTAAAAGCGATCTATGGCGTCCAACACGCTGGCGGCAAATTCCGGGTCATTGATATGGGCGGGGGATTCGATGCACCGGATGCCGGCAGGGAGGTTGGCCCGGAGTGTTTCTGAAAATACCCGTCTTACCTCCGGGGCTTCCAATGGACCTCCGGGTGAATCAAAGGCGGAAAAGCCGCCCATCGGGATGAGGACCGATACCGGACCTTTTGCCCTCCGGCACAACTCCGCGACGCGGCCTGCAATGGCTTTCATCTCCTCCGGACCTGTCGCCACGGTACTGATGGCCGCATTATGCGCATGGAGACGCCGGCCGGGATAGCGTTCCTTTGCCAGGGCAAGGGGGCCTGTCACCAGGAAGTCTGTATTGCCCGGAACCAATACCGTAGGCACCCCCTTTTCGAGGGCCGCCAGGCCCCTGGCCGGACCCGCGTCGTAATCCCCGCCGAACAGGTGATCGCCCAGTTCATGGAGCGAAAGGTCCACCACCACCTCCACCTCTTCATCGCGGATCAGCTCATCCATGGCCTCGCCGCCGGAACCCACCGTATGGAATGTAATAACCTCTTTTCCCCTTTTCTCAAACCCCGCTCTCACCTCCAATGCACACGCCTCAGTGGTCCCGAGGGTGGAGAGCGCCACCAGGGGAGACGTTTCACTGAGATTCTTCCGGATCCCCTTTACCATCCCGGCCAAGGCCAGTCCCCCCTCCCGGATCACCTTTCTGGTGATCCTGTTGAGACCGGAGAGGTCGCAGACCGAATGAAGCATCAGGATATCCTTGGTACCCACAAAGGGCCGTGTATTTTTGGAGGCCATGGTGGAGATCATGACCTTGGGAAACCCGATGGGGAGCGTCCGCATGACTGCCGTGCCGAGGGTGGTTCCCATGGAACCGCCGATCTCTATGACGCCCTCTATCTCCCCCTTCTCGTAAAGGGGAGCAGTGCATTGGATTGCCCCCCTTATCATGACATCCAATGCATCTCCCTCGTGACCGATATTCTGAACCTCGCTGAGAACGCTCCCGGCCGATTTTGCCACACGGTCTCTGCTGATTTCCACAGGGAAGGGGCTCTGTCCCCGTATCCCTGCATCCATGACGATGACGTCCAGGCCTTCCTCTTCCAGGCACTCCTTCAGGAACATCGTCTCTTTCCCCTTTGTATCCATGGTGGCGATAATCAGAACGCGATGGGTCATGTTCAACAGGTCCTCCCTTCCATCCCCAGCCTTCGGATGGCGGTAATCGATATCGTCAATATACAGCGGATTACACCGGATGAATCCGCGTCCTTTTCTTATGGGTAATTCCGGTCACCGGCCTGAGAGACCGGATTACGACGTCCCTTCGATTTTTCCAGCCTTGAATTTATCCCAGAATTCCTTATTGTGACCCTTCCAGTCGCGGCCCCATTTTCTGTCAAAATAGGAAGCGGTCACCTGCCGGCGCCAGGACTCCCACGGGGATTCACCCTTGTCCTGGGATTTCAGTATATCTATCAGGAAGGTCGTGATGTTCGGCATCTCCTCCTTGGGGAGGTAGGAATCGGCGCCTCCCTGCATGGACTTGACCAGATTATCAGGACTTAATGCGTTGGCGGTCAACATGACGGCCGTTATGTTTCTCCGTTTGGCGATGTTCAACAGCTTGTACCCGTCAACGCCCATGATATCCAGGATCGCCAGGTCAAAGGCCTCTCTCTCCAGGAGTTCCCTGGCATCCTCAAAGGTGGAGGCACTGGTGACCTCGCACATATCCAGTATCTCCTCCAGCACATCCAGTACGTCCGGTTCATCATCCACCAGCAAGACCTTCTTGCCATCCAGCAGCATCGTATCCGCCATGACTGACTGACCTCCTTGATTGAGACGGGCAGGGTGAGCCTGCCCGGCAAATTGGAACATTCTCACGCCCGTTTGTATATACCAGAAAGGGACAAATGAGAAGGAAAAAGCGCTTGTGGATACGGGTTGCCGGATACTGGGGTTTAGTGAGCTTGTTGAGTTCATTGAGTTTATTGGGTTTACGGAGTTTGCTCGGCTTTGGGTTTTCAGCTTTGAGCTTCTTTCCTTGCGCCTACCGCTTAAACCCCTTGAGCATCAGGTCGATGATATGATCGGTATTGCCCTTTTCGGGCTGCTTCAGGACCTCTTCAGTGAAATGTGTCTTGCCCGCTGCGGTTACAGGTCGTGATTGGGTTGAAAAGATGTTTTCCGGAAAGGGCAGATCCCTGTCAATGGCCCATTCGATATCCTGGGGGGATCCGTAATGCGCTTCTATGCGAATGCCCATCTTTGCGATCTCCACCACCTCGCCGACGCTGAGGCAGGGGATTGCCTGCTGATCAGAAGGGACACCCTCCACCACCGTTCCGCGCCCATTTGCCACGACCATCTGATCTTTTTGACCGATAATGCTCTGTCTGATGGAGAGGGACTTTTTTGCGATCACGAAATTGTCGGGGGAAACCATCCCCTGTACGATACTTTCCCCAAACCCCCAGTTGGCATCGATGGTAATTCTGGACCGATCGCCGGTGATGGGATCCACTGTAAACATCACCCCAGCGGACCTGGAGTTGACCATCTTCTGTATGCCTACGCTGATGTACACACCGTCCTGGGGAAATCCGACTTTCGTCCTGTAAGCGATGGCCCTGTCGGTAAAGAGACTCGCCCAGCACTGATGCGTGGCGGCGATAACCGCATCGTTCCCCCAGATCCAGAGATAGGTATCCTGCTGTCCTGCGAAACTGGCTTCCTCAAGGTCTTCTGCCGTGGCGCTGGACCTTACGGCCACCGGGAGGTCCCTGCTGCCGCACCTCTCACACAGGGCGCCATAGGCCGATAGGATTTCGGCCCGGACATCATCCGGGATGGGCGTGGAGATGATGGCCTCGCGAATCCTGGTCCCGGCCCTGGATACTGCCTTGATGTCATCGGGAGGCACGCCCGCCACGCTCTCTCGCACCAGATCCCAGAGTCCCGCGCCCTCCATGTAGCGCTGAAACCCCCTGCTCGTTACGGCAAATCCAGGGGGAACCCGGATGCCGGCGTTCACCATCTCTCCCAGATTTGCATTCTTTCCGCCCACCAGGGGAAGCGCCTTTTTGCTGCATTCTTCAAACCAGAGGACATATTGATAGTCGGATACCATGTTGTTCTCCTCCTGCCCATTCGCCGAATTGCCGGACGGGCGTCCCTTCCATCGATGATCAACCGGCAAGCCTGCCTGATCCCCGGCCGATCCCATCTCCGGAAGGAATCACGCGTCCGCTTCTCTACAGAAGTCCTTAACCGGTGACGCTTATTTGTCTAATATATAGACCACGCCGTTGTCTCCATCCACCTTGATTCGTTGGCCTGTCTTAATCTTGCCGGTTCCCTCAAACACGTTGATGACACAGGGGATGCCATACTCCCTGCTGACAATGGCCGAATGGGAGAGGCTCGCTCCCCTGTCCACCACTACCCCATTCAGAAGCCCGAACACCGGGGTCCAGCTCGGCGCCGTGGAGGCAGCGACCAGGATATCCCCTTTCTGGACCTCTTCCAATTGCTCCTCTTTCATAATGACCCTGGCCGGACCTTCTGCAACGCCCCCCGAACCGCAGATCCCATACAGATCCGCGTTCAGTTCAGGCTTGGGCACCGGCATGGCGCCCACCACCACCTTCAGGGCGATGGGATCATTGGACTGAACCAGGACCCCCATGGCGTCGTCCATGGTAAATCCTTCCCTGAGGATGGCTGGTGGGTTCTCCTTACTGCACCATTCCTTCCACTCCTTTTTTCTTCTTTCGGTGATATGGCGGAGGTTGAAACCATCCGGGACCATGGCAACGGCCCGCATCTCATCAGGCATGAGGAAGAAGGTGTCTTCAGGGTCATCGATCACCTGGGCGGCCGCCAGCCGCTTCCCGATGGCCAGACACGATCTTCGCATGAGGGCGTGGGTGTGAAGATCCAGATAATGATTGTGTTCCTCGCTGAAAGCGCCTGTCTTCTGGGCCAGACCGAGAAGCATCTTGAACCATCCCTGCTGGTCCTCAGGGATTCTCTCCAGGACCTCCTCTGTGGCCTCTTCGCGACGTCGCGCCAGCCCTTCCCTCTCCTTGTCCAGGTTGAATTCCCCCCCCTGTTTGAGGAAGAACTTCACACTGGTAATGGCCGGTGTCGGGTCTTCCACCCAGGCCGGGAGGTTGATCTCCGCCATGCGCTGCATGCGCCACCCGTCCTCATCGAGTAATATCTTCAGTTGTCCCAGCCAATTTCTTCCGGCCTCGCTATCCCCCAGGGAAGCCAAGGCCTCTCCTGCCCCGCTGTTCAGTATGACATCGGCAATCCCCAATTCCTCGGCCGTCTTGGAGAGTTTCCACAGTTCCCTGTCCACCTGGAACACCTTGTTGTCGAAGCCCCGCAGCAGGTCGTGAAAGGTGGGATGGGTGTCATCAATTCCCAAGGCCTCCTTGCAGATATTCTCAAAGAGGATGAAGGCGGTGTCCACCCCGTACATCATATGCATGTGGATTTCCCACATCCGCCGGCAAACATTGATGGTGTCCTCGAAATTGGCCAGAAGCTCGGCGTTGGTGGCGGTCTCCACGTCCGTCGATTTCAACCGCTTGTAGTGTCCGAGCATTTCATTTACATATCCCCCCCACAGGCCGTCATAGTCGTCGATGAAGGGGCGAATGGCCTCCCGGAACCGGACTCCCCGTGCGTCTTGTTCCTCCTTATCCATGACCAGGTTGAGGGTCAAATATCCCCCGCCGTCCTTGAAGCGCCAGTCCCATCCCTTGACTGTGGGCAGGCTCAGTTTCTCGGCCCCGTACTGCATCCCGTGACGGCAGAAATTGATCCAGAACCATCCGAACATCGGCGTCCAGGGGGGAACGGAATGGGTGGCGTCCAGAAACCACGCCGGTGATTTTTCAAGGTCCACCTTTTCATCAAACTCCAACCCAGGTACCACGTCATACATTTTCATCTTTGCACCCTCCCTACTCACGAGATTGACGGTTTCTGCCAACGAACGGGTCCCCAATGCGGTCGCCCTCCCTCAAAATATGCAATACGTCAGCGGCATCGCCTGCAAGACATCTCAATCGATCACAGAAAGCACAACAAGAGATGAAGCGCCCTTGTAGGGCTCGCCTGGTTGCAGGTAATTTCCGACGTGGATCATCACATCAAGAAGACACCATCAAACACAAACAGATTTGGTGCGGGTCTCATTTTATTACTCGACGATCGTGAGTGCATCCGCATCGCACCACAAGACGCACTGTGGATCCGGGGGCTCACCGCAAAAATCACATTTCAAGGGGATCGCCGTAACAGGCTCCTTGAATATGGACTTGACCGGGCATGAGGCCCGACACACAACACATCCGTCAACCTCCCTCCCCTCCACCCGCACCACATCCTTTGAATTGCACATGGCCTCGGTATAGGGTCCCGCAATGACGGGGATGCAGAAGTCTTCCCCGAGAAATACCCGGATTCTCGACCTCCGGGGATTGACGGCATCCGTGTGCTGTAGGGAACAGATGACCTCGCAGAGCTTGCATCCCGTGCATTTGGTATAATCGATCTTTATCCTCACATCTCCGCCCCTTCCTTTTCCAGGCCCAACTCCTTCAATTTCGCGGGCGTCGGCACGCCTTCTTCATCCCAGCCTCTGAGGACATAATACTCGGACAGCATCCGATCCAGATGAACCACCTGATTCTTGACCCGGGGCTCATCCGTCATCCTCTTGGGAAGCCGGTCATCCTTCTTGCTGAGTCCCGCCTTCAGATTGAATATCCGTTCCAGGTTCCAGATCCGCTCGCCGATCAGCGACAGCTCCGCTTCGGTATACGCGACCCCGGTGGTGATGCGGAGCCAGGAGAGGAGTTTTTCGCCCCAAAGCGGACCATGGTAAATAATCCAGCACAGGACGCCTGAGTCCACCACGGCCACGTAGTCCTGGTCCTGTTTGGTCTGCGCCACATGGTGCAAGGGGTCTTTCCTCCCTTCATAAAAAGGGAGGGTGGCCTTGGTATGACATCCGCCCACATTATTGGTGGCATACTGAAGCCCGATGACTTCGATTCCCTGGGGATGCCAGGCGGGCATCCCCATCCCCTTGATCCCCATAAAAAGCTCGGGGTGGCCGTATTGCCGGGCCAGGGCATCCCCCCCCTCCGCCAACAGGGCCCCGAAATTTTCCCGAAGGGCCGTCATTTTCATCAGCTGAAACATGGCGTCCGTACTGCCGAATCTCAAAGGGAAGCCGACGTCCTTTTCCGGGAGATACCCGCTTTCAGAAAGTTCCATGGCGCAGGAGATAATGGCCCCGGCAGAGATGGTGTCCATGCCCAGTTCATTACAGAGATAATTGGCGCGAAAGATATCGTCCAGATCGCCGATGCCGCAGTTGGACCCCAGGAGGGCCATGGACTCATGTTCCGGACCTTTGGCCGTGCCCGGATATGCCAGGTCTTGTATCCGGCTCCGTTTCCCGCATGCGAACGGACAGCCGAAACATCCCTCGTCCCTGACACGGAGGCTGTCGCGGATGACATCCGGGTCTTCAAATTTGCAGAAGGGTTCAAAATAGCCGGACTGAAAGTTGAGCGCGGCCTGGGTCCCGGTCTTGTTGGCCCGCCCCGGAAGACTCCATGTCCCGTACCGGCGTCGCTTCTCCAGTGACTGATTGGCCCGGCCCTCTTCAAAGAATTCCATGACCGCCTTCTTGAAGCCGTCCACGTCCGCCACGGTCACATCGCCCGTGCCGCTGACCACAAGTCCTTTCAGCTTTTTGGAGCCCATGACCGCGCCCAGGCCAGACCGCCCTGCGGCCCTCCCCCCATCGGACATGATGCAGGCGAATTTGACCAGGTTCTCTCCGGCAGGCCCTATGGTCACGATGCTCATGTTGTTGAGTTCCCAGTTGTCGAACTCCCCGCTCATCTCCGAGCGGAGCAGGTGCTCGGTCGCTGTGGCCCACTTCCCCCAGAGGTGTGCGGCAGGCCTGATCTCCACCCTGTCATCCCGGATAACCACGTATACAGGGTCCGGTGATTGCCCCTCGATGATCAACAGATCATACCCGGCAAACTTGAGGTTCGGCCCGAAGTATCCGCCGCAGCAGGGGTTGGCGATGGCGCCGCTCAGAGGGGATTTGGATACCACAATATATCTCCCGCCGGCCGGGACCCCGGTCCCCACCAGCGGACCGGTCGCGAAGATCAGTTTATTTTCAGCGCCGAGGGGATCGATTCCCGGGTCCATCTCATCAAAGAGGAGTCTCAGGCCCGCACCGCGACCGCCGATATACTCCCTGAGCAGATTGGACGGGACCTCTTCAACAGAGCAGTTTTGCCGCGAGAGGTCGATCCTCAGCAGTTTTCCCTTCCAGGCAAACATGATGATCCTTTCAGATAGCAAGCGCCGAAAATGCCAAAATTATAAATTCCCAAAGCCACTAAGACACAAAGATCTCTTTTATCCAAAGGCCATTACCGAATAACGAACCCATCAAGACCTCTTCGCGTCCTTTGCGCCTTCGCGGTTCACCAAAACTTCTCCGCACGTTGTCCCGCAAGGCGGGATTACAGTCAAAGACTCTAAAGTGACAGCGTGATAACCACGCTTTTGAACTCGGAGCGCGGAGTTCGGAACGCGGAACGACAAAAAACGAACGCCTCACGCCTCATGCCTGACGCCTCACGCCTCATGCCTGACGGCTTGCGCCTAATGCCTTACCCTGTCGCCGCCTCAATCAAACACAAGGTCTGTTCCTCGCTGAACCCCTTGATGTCCAGGGCGCCGCTTCTGCACGAAGACACGCAGAGCCCGCACCCCTTGCACAGGGCCTCATGGACCACCGCCCTCTGTGTCTCCGGCATCACCTCGATCGCATGAAAGGGGCATATCTCCTGGCAGACCCCGCAACCGGCGCACCTCTGGTCATTGACCACGCAGATGGTCCCCCCCGCCATAATCTCCGATCTCGACAGGATGGTCATGGCCCTGGAGACCGCAGCCCTTGCCTGGGCAATACTCTCATCCATGAACTTTGGGCCGTGGGCCAGACCGGCCATGAAGATGCCGTCCGTGGCGAAATCCACCGGCCGGAGCTTCATATGGGCCTCCATGAAGAAGCCGTCCTCGGTGAGGGGAACCTTGAGGAGCTGCGACAGGGTCCGGTTGCCGGCAGGGGGGATTGTTGCAGCTGCCAGGGCGACCCGGTCTGCATCTATCATCAACCGCTGGCCCAATACCGGCTCTGTTACCGTCACCCTCAGGACAGACCGCCCCCCCGCTTCCACCATGCGGACATCCGGTTTGTCGTCCGCATCATACCGGATAAAGACCACCCCTCGATCAGCCGCCTCTTGATAGTAGTCCTCCCTGAACCCGTAGGTCCGCATGTCGCGATACAGCACGGTGATCTCCATCTCAGGGTGGATGGTCTTCAGTTTCAACGCGTCTTTTACGGCCTGGGCGCAGCATACCCGGCTGCAGTACGGCCTCTCCGGATCTCTCGATCCCACACACAGAATCATGACCAGGGCGCTGCACTCCCTGAACGCCTCCGGATGGGCGTCCATCGCATCCTCCAACTCGAGGAGGGTGGACACCCTCGGGTCTTCGCCGTACAGAAAGGTGTGCGGCCTGAATTCCTCGGCCCCGGTGGCGACGATCGTTACCCCGTGACTGATGGTTTTGATCAGGCGACCGTTTCCCGTGCGTATCCGACTGGAGAAATTCCCCACGTAACCGGAGAGGTCCACCAGTTCCGCCTCCGTATACACCTGTATCCCGAGGTCGGCATACACCTCGCGGATCAATCCCCGGACATAGGCCCCCACATCGCCCCCTTCGATGGTAAACCGGATGCGACGCCCCATGCCCCCCAGTTCTTCATCCTTTTCAACCAGGTGGACATGGACTCCCTGCCGGGCCAGGGCCAGGGCGCTGACCATGCCCGAAATCCCGCCCCCGATCACCAGGGCGGCCTTGGCTGCAGCATAGGATAACCGGCCCAGCGGACTCAGGAGGCGCGATTTGAAAACCGCCATCCTCACCAGATCCTCTGCCTTCCGGGTAGCTGTCTGCCGATCCCCCATATGGACCCAGGAACAGTGCTCCCGGATATTGGTCATCTCAAACAGGTGCGGGTTCAATCCGGCCTTTTTGAGCACACCCTGGAATACCGGTTCATGGGTCCTGGGCGTACATGCGGCCACCACCACCCGGTTCAGACGCTTCTCCCGGATGGTGCCCGCCATCCGGGTAATGGCATCGATGGAACAGGCAAAGGTATCCTCCTCAACATGGACGACCCCCTCCAACCCTTTGGCATATTCAACCACTCCGGCCACATCCACTCCCTTGACGATATTGGTCCCGCAGTCACAGACAAATACGCCGATCCTTGGCGGTTCCCCGGCAATATCCCGCTCAGGGGAATAGGATATCTCTGTGATCTGCGTCCCCCGGCGGTCTGAAAGGAATTCTGACGCCAAGGAGGCGGCGCCGCTGGCCATGGTCACGGAATCGGGGATATCCATGGGGCCGCGAAAGGTTCCGCACGCAAAGATTCCGGGCCGGGAGGTCTCCAATGGGAAAAACCCCCGGGTTTCACAGAACCCGTGTCCGTTGGTCGCGACGCTTAAACGCTTCGCCAGTGCCCGGTTGCCGTCCGGAGGGGACATGCCGACGGACAGCACCACCAGATCGAAGGCCTCATCCTGTACGCCCGTGCCGTTCACGCGATACCTGAGCACCACGTCTCCGGTCCCGGGTGTCTCTGTCAGAACGGAGGTCTTGCTCCAGATGAAGCGGACACCCGGGGTCTTTCTTGCCCGTTCGTAATAGCGCTCGAATCCTTTGCCATAGGCCCGGATATCGTTATGGAGGATAACGGCGTCGAGATCGGGGAGATTTTCCTTTGAGAGAATCACCTGTTTCATGGCGTACATGCAGCAGACCGCCGAACAATAGGTATGGCCGGCGGTGGCATCCCTGGATCCCACGCATTGGATCCATGCGATCTTCTTGGGCGGTTTCCCGTCCGACGGTCTTCGCAATGCCCCCCGATTGGGTCCCGAGGCGCTCAGGAGACGCTCAAACTCGAGGCTGGTAACGATATTTTGAAATCTCCCGTATCCGTACTGGCTCTGCTGTTCAGGCTGAAACGGCTCATAGCCCGGCGCCAGGATTACGCTGCCCACCTCTATCTTCAGTGTTTCTTCATGCTGGTGGAAATCAATCGCCTGATTCCTGCAAGCCGGTGCGCAGATCCGGCATTCTTTTCTTAGGAGAAACAGACAGTGTGCCGGATCGATGACGGAAACCGCCGGCACGGCCTGGGCAAAAGGGAGGTGAATCGATTTGAGGGTACTCAGGCCCTCGTTGTAGGGATCCGGGACACTTACCGGACAATACTCGGAACAGGTCCCGCACCCGGTGCATTTCGCGGGGTCGACATATCTCGGTTTCCGGCTCAGGAAGACCTCGAAGTTCCCGGCATCACCCTCGATCCCGTCCACCTCCGTGTCCGTGATGACGGATATATTGGGGTTTGTGGCACATTCAATGAACTTGGGAGACAGGATGCACATGGAGCAGTCATTGGTGGGGAAGGTCTTGTCCAACTGCGACATCCTCCCCCCGATGGACGGCCCCCTGTCCACAAGATAGACCTTGAAGCCTGAATCGGCCGTATCCAGCGCGGCCTGAATTCCGCTGACACCTCCGCCTACCACCAGGACCGCGCCGACCTTGTGTCTATCTGATGACGGGACAGAATGTGTGGGGTCCATGGGCCGAGTTCCTGTAGGGTTCAAGCGCCGAAATTCGACGTGTAAAATTTAGAGTGCCGACGCCACCACTTCTGAAATATCCTTCACCTGAATGACATCTTCCAGCTCATTGGTGACGATGCTGTCTTTGAAATTGAGGATGCAGTAGGGGCAGGCCGTGGCCACGATCTCAGCGCCCCGGGCCACGGCCTGGTTTATCAGGATGTCGGAAAACCGCTCCCCTTTTTTTGTCTCCATCCATATCCTTCCCCCCCCACCCCCGCAGCAGAGGCTGTTTTCCCGGGAGTCGGTCTCATCCATCAGTTCCAGACCGGGAATGCTCCCCAGAACATATCTCGGTTCATCGTATATCCCGTTGTGGCGGCCGAGATAACAGGGGTCGTGATATACCACCCTTTTGTTAAGTTCCTTTGTAAACCCGAGCCTTCCCTCCTGGATGAGGCCTGCTGCATACTGGGTAAAGTGAACCACCCTGACGTCTCCTCCGAGTCCGGGATAATCCTCCTTGAAGGTGGTATAGCAATGGGGAGAACTGGCCACGATCTCCTTTACGCCGGCATCATGAAACGCGCTGATATTTTCCTTTGCCAGGTTCTCGAAGAGTTCGTTGTTCCCGGCCTTGCGGACACTCTCTCCGCAACAGGTTTCCTTTTCCCCCAGGATGCCGAAAGAGACCCCTGCCGCCTGCAGTATAGACGCCGTGGCACGGGCAATGCTCTTGAGTTTCGGGTCACAGGCAGGAACGCAGCAGGGAAAATAAAGGAGGTCCATGTCCGGGGTGTATGTCCGGACAGGGAGGTCCCGCGCCCAATCGGCCCGTTTCGCCCGCTCTTCCCCCCATGGATTGCCGTTGCCTCCCAGACTCCCCATGGCGCTCCGGAGGCTGGGTTGCGCCATGCTGTACTGGTATTCCAACAGGATGGACCGGACCGACCGCATGATATCCGTAACAGCCACGCCCCGGGGGCATCGGCTCACGCACAGGTTGCATGTGGTGCACAGCCACCACGCCTCATCCTCGATATCCGCCAGTCCGAACCTGGCCTGACAGATCATCTGGTGGGGCGAAAGGCTCCTGACACTGTTCCAGGGACAGCTCACCGTGCAGAGCCCGCATTGAAAACAGAGCCTGAACGCATCGCCCCCTGCATCCCTGATCAGGTCCGAAACCTCTTTGATCGGTGCTACCGCTTCCACGAATCAGCCTCTATCAGTGAATAATGAAGAGTGAATAATGAAGAATGACATGACCCCCCTCATCAACAAACGTTCGAACGCGGAGCTCGGAACGCGGAGCGCGGAACGGTTCGAGCGAGGAGCAGGGAGCTTGGAGCTACGAACATTGAAAGCAGCCTCATGCCCACCCTGTTGAACGCGGAGCTCGGAACGCGGAACGACAAGAAACGAACCACTTTCGTCTCACGCCTTGCGCCTTGCGCCTTTTTTCTCCCCCCTGCTCCCTGCTCCCTGCCTTCAATGCATATACCGCCCCCCATCCACCACCACGGTCTGCCCGGTGATGAAGTCGCTCTCCGGGGAGGCCAGGAACAGGGCCGCACCGGTGATGTCGTCCGGGGTCCCCAGGCGCTGAAGCGGGGTTTTGGAGGTATCATATTTGGTCACATCGGTGAGAGAACGGCTCGATTCGGTGTCGGTGAACCCCGGCGCAACCGCGTTGATGCAGATGTTGTGGGGGCCCAGTTCCACGGCCAGGGCCCGGGTCATGGCCAGGATGCCTCCTTTGGATGTCACATAGTGGACAAAGCCGTGGGATCCGGTAAAGGCCGTTTCCGAGCAGAGATTGACGATTTTTCCATACTGCTGCGCCTTCATGTACGGATAAACCGAACGCACGCACAGGAAGGCCCCCTTGACGTTCACCCTCATGACCCGGTCCCATTCGTCCAGGCCGATCTCGTCGAACGGCTTCCGCACCAGACCCTCGTACACCGCGGCATTATTGATGAGGATGTCCATACGTCCGAATGCCGCTTCGGTTGCCTCGGCCATGGCGCGGCAGTCGTTCTCGCTGGAGACATCCCCCTGAAAATACCGCGCATCCCCCCCTAGGTCCTGGATCTGCCGCACCGTTTCCTTCATATCCTCCAGGTCCTTGTCCCTGAGCACGATGTTCATGACCATGACACGGGCCCCTTCCTGCGCCAACCGAAGCGCGAAGGCCCTGCCCAGTCCCCGCGCCCCGCCCGTCACAATGGCCACCCTCTCCTTCAGCCGCATGTTAAAACTCCTTTCGTGCGCCAAGCGCTAAGGGCAAAGCGCATAGCGAAGCGCCCGCAATGACCTGCCCCATGCCCTGCTCCCCGCCCCTTGCTCCCTGCTCCAAGCCCCCCGCCCCTTAAAACTCCGGCTTCCGGAGCCCGTAGTCCTCGGCGATCACCTGGTAGCAGTTGTAGCTGGACCCCCGTCCGATGGCAGGTCCCCCGGCAACGCCCGAGGAGCACATGTACAGGCCTTTGACAAAGGTCCTGAGTCCGCCCGGCAGCCCCCGGAACCGGCCGCTCTGGGAACCGCCGCAGTTCCCTTCGGACCAGCCCCCTTCCCGCATGTCCAGATGGGTGTCCTGAATATCAATGGGCGTGGCCACACGCTCCCCGATCAGATTGTCTTTGGTCATGTTGGGGGCGTATTTGCGCCACTGCTCCATCATGGCGTCGATGAACTCATCATGGAGTTGCCGCCATTCCTTCCGGGAGAAGATGCGGGCGGGCGCAGTGAACTCTTCCACATGGATGCTGTGCTTCCCTTCCGGGGCACGGGTGAGGTCCCAGATACTGTCCGGGGCCGACAGGAGGTGGAACTTGGAGGGCATGCCCAGGAGGAAGATCTCGTGCATGTATTTGTCTTCCGTGTATGCCAGATCCTTTGGCAGATAATAGGTGCGGGGGGTGCGGTTGATGTCCGGGTTGTCCTTGGCCGCCTTGTAGTTCGGGAGTTCGTGAACGGCGATGGGTCCCCAGAAGAGCTGGGCTCGGTCGAAGAAATAGGTGTCCACCTTGCGCTTCATCGGGGTGTTCAGGTGATCTTCCCCGATCATTCGGAGAAACAACTGGGGGGTGGCATTGTCCGAGACCACCATCTGCTTGGCCTCGATCTCGGTGCCGTCCAGCAGTTTGATGCCCCTGGCCTTCCCGTTTTCGATCAGGACCCTGTCCACCTCGGAATTGATGAAGTACTCCACCCCCAGTTTTTTTCCGGCCGACACCAGGGAGTCTGTAATGGACTGGGTGCCTCCCCGGGCAATGGCCGCGGTCTCCCATCCCAGGACCAGATGGAGGGTGGCAAAGGCATACATGATGCCCGGCACATCGTCCGGGTAGATACCGCATGAGGTGAGGAAGCCCCGCATGGTGAGGATCCGCAACTCCGGGCTTTCAAAGACAAAGTGGGCCCATTCCTTGGCGGTCATGAACTGCATGGAGGGATCCAGTCCGCTCCTGGGATCGCTCATGAGCTTTTCGATTTCATCCGGCACGCCATAGGGCGTGGGCACCGAGTACCTGTGCCTCCCAAATGCCGGACGGATGATTTCTTTGTATTTTTCCGTCCAGTACAGATACGCCTCGGCATCGGCCTTGGAAAAGCGGACAATCTGGTCGTAGGTCTTCTTGACATTGGTCTCGCTGTATTCGGTTGTTCCGGTCTGAGGGTCCTTTACCGGAAACCCGGCATAGGCCACATACGAGGTCCCGTCGTCAAACACGGCCGCTTCATTGGTGTCCGGAAACGCATACTCCAGCCCCTCGTCGCGAAGGTTGAATTCCCTGTAGGCCGGATGGCCGTAAAACCGCGTGAAATGGGCGCAGAAGTTGCCCCGGAAACCGGGGGCCGGCGAGTCGTCAAAGGAAACGGCCCCCCCGCCCAGATGATCCAGCCGCTCGAAGACCCCGACTTTCAAACCGGCTTTGGCCAGATAGGGGGCGATAATCGTCCCGTGATGTCCCCCGCCAATTACTATCGCGTCATAAGATTTGTCCGCCATTCGTTATCCCTCCTAAGATTAAAAATGTAATGAAATCTCTTTCAATAATCCGTCTCGGATTTGCAATTCCAAAAACGTGACACTCCCATTGTCATGCAGGGTCTCACTCGAAACCCAACACGACAACGGCATTCTGATTACTTGAGCCCCATGAACACCGCCGCCAGCTTTTCCGCCATCTCTTCGGGCGCTCCTTCCATGAACTGACAATCCCTCCCCATATCCGGGGGGGATGAGAGGGCCGTTATGGCCATTTTCTGGAGGGCCTCCGGGTTTACGCCGATCTCCACCGCGCTCCATGAAGGGATGGACCGGGCCCCCTGGATCATCTTGAGCATCCGGGTCCTGGAGATGTACCTGAGCTCTCCTACCTCATTACTGACCGTCACCAGGGCAGGCATCTTTGCCCTCACCCGTTCGCAGCCTTCGGGGATGCCCTTTTTTACCACCACGCTGCCGTCTTCGATGGTGATGTCCCGTGCCAGACTGATGCAGGGAAGCCCCAGCATTTCTCCCAGGAGCAAGCCGACCTGGCCGGAATCCCAGTCGCCTGCCTGCCTGCCGGTCAATATCAGATCGTAGTCTCCTATCTTTTGAATGGCTTTTGCCAGGGCCGCGGCAGTGGAATGGCTGTCAAGCTTCTCAAACTGATCGTCCTCCAAAAGGATCAATTCGTCCGCTCCGGCCGCCAGGCTCTTTCTCAATACCGTATCGGAGACTTTTTTCCCCAGACTCAAGACAGTTATCTTCCCACCCATATTTTCCGTCAACCGAACCGCGGCCTCCAGGGCATTTTCGTCAAAGGGGCTGATCACCTGGGGCGCATCGACGATCACCTCCAGCTTCTCCGCATCCACGCTCACGTCGGAAAGGGGCGCCTCCGGGTCCGGGATCTGTTTCGCACATACGATGATGCGTATCTCTGTCATGACAACTCCTCCAGTTTCTCCACCAGCGCGGGAACGATATCTTCATAATCCTCGACAATGCCGTAATCCGCCACCTTGAATATGTTGCATGCAGGGTCCGTGTTGATGGCGATGATCTTCTTGGAATGGACCATGCCCACCAGGTGCTGAATGGCCCCCGATATCCCCACCGCCACGTAGACATCCGGAGAGATCATGGTGCCGGTGAGCCCCACCTGATGGTCGGAGGAGATCCACCCCTTGTCCACGGCAACCCGGCTGCACCCGATCATCACATTGCCGAAGGATCTGCGCAGGGCCGCTGCCAGCTCCTCCAGAAGTTCAAACCCGTCGGCCTCGCCCAGTCCGGCGCCGCCGGCCACCACCACGTTGGCCTTGTCCAGCGAGACGGTTTCCTCTTCGACGATTTCGATGGATTCCACCCGGATCATGGATGGATCGATTTCCACTTGAATATCCACCATCTCCCCCGGCGTTTGACCCGGCTCGGCAGGCGCAAAGACCTTTCCCCTCACCGTGGCCAATTGGGGCTCGCCAGGGCACTTGAACACCGAGATGGCATTTCCCCCTGAAACCGCCTTGGTCCGCAGCAGAAGGCCGTCTTCAGGATCGATGGACAGGTCGATGCAGTCGGTGGTCAGCCGGCTGTTCAATCGGCAGGCCAGCCTCGGACCCAGATCCATGCCCACAAATCCGTGGCTCATGAGAAGCACGGACGGATGGATCCGGCTGCACGCCTGCTCCAGGGCGCTCAACCAAAGATCGGGCTGAAAGCCCTTCAGCAAAGGATGTTCCACCCTGTACACCCTGTGAGGCCCATAGGCCCCGGCCTTGTCCGCAGCCACTGAAACCGCGTCCCCAATGAACAGGACGGAATACCCGCCCCCGGCGCCATCCGCCAGATTCTTTCCCGCGCTCAAAAGCTCAAGGGTCCTCAGATCCGGCAATCCGTCCTTGATCTCTCCCAGTATCAATACATCAGTCATCCTGAACCCCCTATCGGATTGATGATTTATGATTGCAGATTGTCGATTAAAAACCTCGAATATACGCCCGTGGTTCGTCATAGATGGTCATGGGCGGTCATATGCTCCGCCCTTATGAGGTGGTTATGTATGGTCACGGGGGCTTCCGTCCTCTGTCGTCGGTCCTCCGCCTTCTCCTCCCTGCTCCCGGCCCCCTGCTCCCTGCCCTATGCACTATGGGCCTTGCGTCCCCGGTTCCGCGTTCCGCGTTCCGAATTCCGCGTTCGATATCGCCTCCAACACCAGTTCATTCAAATCCATAATCCGGAAAGGCGGTTTCAGCCCCACGGCCTTGCGGGCATCCTCCAGCATGATAAGGCACAGGGGGCAGGCGGTGATGAGGATTTCCGCCCCGGTGGCCGCGGCCTCCCGGATCCTGACATGACTCATCTTGACCTCGCCCTGAAGGTCCTGCCACATCCGCCCTCCCCCGCCCCCGCAGCAGAGGCTGTCGGCCCGGTGGTGGGTCATCTCCTTGAGCCGGATGCCGGGTATGGCGCGGATGATCTCCCTCGGCTCGTCAAAAATCCGGTTGTGCCGGCCCAGATAACAGGGATCGTGATAGGTAACAACGGCCGGGATGTCCCTTTTGAACGAAAGCCTTCCCTTGTCCAGAAGCTCCTTTAGAACCAGGGTATAATGGCGGGCCCTGAAGGGGGCGTCCGGATATTCATTTTGGAAGGTGTGGAAGCAATGGGGAGAAGAGGTAACCACCTCGGTAATGCCGCAGGTGTCAAAAAGCGCCATGCATCCTTCCTTCTCCTCCTCAAACAGGCCCAGTTCCCCTACTCGGCGGGCGATATCGCCGCAGCAGGGTTCTTTCTTACCCAGAATGCCGAAATTAACGCCCGCAGTCTGAAGGACGCTTGAAAAGGATCGGGCGATCCTCTGGGCCGTGTCATCAAAGGAGGTGGTGCACCCCACAAAATAGCAGAGATCCGCCTCCACCCCCTTTTTGGTGAGATCCATCAGGTCCAGCCCGTCGGCCCAGGCCCCCCGCTTTCGTTTGGATGACTCCCAGGGGTTATTGTACTTGAAGAGCTTCTCAAGGGTCTGGCTCAGCAGGGCGGGGACCCCGGTCCCCTCTTCCACGGCCAGCACCCGCTCTTTGGTCACCGCCTCGAATGCAGCGCCGTAAACCGGGCAGACCTCGAGACAGGCACGGCAGGTGGTGCAATACCAGAAGACGTCATCCGCCAGGGGATCTTCATTCCGGCTCATGAACCGGATATCCCCCCATGGAAACTCTTCCCGCCACAATCTGTGCCGCATGGCCTGAACAAACGCCCGGGGGGAAAAGGGTTCTCCTGCCCCTGCGGAGGGACAGGCCGCCACACACCGGCCACACCGCATGCAGCCGTCAAAAAAGATCGCATCCCCCAGGTCGAACCCGCCTTCCCCGTCTTCCATCCCCAGTATTGCGGGTTTGGCCGCGCCCTGGAAATAGATGGCGGTAGGGGCCCCCAGGATATGAAACAGCTTTGTGAAAGGGATGACGGCGATGAAGCTCAAAGAGAGGAGGGTATGCAGCCACCAGAGCGATGGATAAACGGTCTCGCCGGTTGAGACTGTGAAAAGGCTGCTCGCCCACCAGCCTGCAAAGGACCAGGCACCCCATTCCGGTTGTTGAGCAGACAATCTCGCCCCTTCCACCATAAAGCCTGAAACCACCATCATCAGGAGCCACAGGGGCACGACCCCATCCTCGAGCCGGCGTTCAAGCCGTGGAACGCGCTGAAGATACCGGCGGATCAAGGCCCAGATGATCCCTGCCAGGAGGAGAAGCCCGGCCGCGTCCATGGCGATGGAGAAGATCAGATAGGCCGTACCCGCCAGGAACGAAGCAGCGTAATGATGGATCGAGAGGATGGCGGTGCCGACAAAAAGCGTCAGGAATCCCCAGAAGATGAAGAGGTGCATCAGACCTGCGGGCCAATCCCCCAGGAAAAGGCGCCTTCCCAGTAGTGCGTCCAGGATCATTCTTTTGAGGGCCTCTGCTGAAAAGGAAATTTCCCGGGATCCTGAAGATGATCTCCATACCCGGACATGAGCCCCCAGACCCGCCAGGAACAGGATCGTCGCAAGGGCAGCCAGGGTATAGAACACCCAAACATGGTCGATCTGCCAGAACATGGTGCGATGCGGCGTCACAGAAGTCCTCTCCCCCTCAATCCCATCCGCAGATTCGCCGGATTACAGAGGTTCCTGCACCTGATTGCTTCAAAATTTCAATTCCTCAATCCCTCGATTCCTCAATCCCCGAATCCTCGATTCCTCATCTAATTTTCGAGAATACTGCGAATTTCTCCCTTGACTTGTCAAAGCATTTATTTTTATAGTCACATAAGTTTTTCTTATACACTCAAAGTTTTACTTATAGACTTGATATGCGAATCAATCTCAACCAGCTGAGGGCATTCTTTCTGGCCGCCAGGGAAAGGAGCATCACAAAGGCGGCAGAATCCCTCTATGTGACCCAGCCTGCAGTGACCATGCAGATAAAATCCCTGGAGCAGGACCTGGAGGTAAAACTCTTCAGAAAGTACGGTAAGAGTCTTGAACTGACCGGGGCGGGCCATGCCCTCTTCGGCTATGCAGAAAAGATCTTTGAAATCGTCGAGGAAATGGAGTATGTCCTGAAGGGACACGCAACCTCGGCCCATGGCTCCCTCACCATCGGAACCACGCGAAGTTTCGCGCGGCATCTCATGCCGGGTCTTCTGTCCCGGTTCCAGAAACGTTTTCCAAAGGTGAAGGTGATTCTCAAGGTGGGAAGCTCTCAGGAGGTTGCGGACGGAGTCCTGGACTTCACCTACGACGTGGGGACCATCGGCAGGCTCCCCTATAAAAGCAGGTTGAACGTTATCCCCTATTCGAGAGAGGAGTTTTCCCTGGTCGTTTCCCCCCAGCACCGTTTCGCCAAATGCGAGGCCGTCTCCCTCGGCGAACTGGAGAACGAGCCGATCATCATACGGGAAAACGGCTCGGGTTCCAGATATGCCATCCTATCCCTCCTCAGCTCTCACGGGGTGAACCCTTCGGTGCTGTTAGAGGCGGGCAGCGTCGAATTTATCAAGGAATATATCATGAAAGGACAAGGCATATCCTTCCTCTACAGACCTGAAATCCGGTTGGAGGCCACCTTGGGGCTGCTCAAGCCTGTGCCGCTGAAGGAAGGCCCCATCTTTGTACAGACAGACACCATATTTCCCAGGGGAGCCGATCTTTCACCGCCAGTGAAGGCATTTCTCCAGTTGATCGAGGAGGAGGCATGATGCACCCTTCGGCATTTCCTTCAGAAGGCGGAAGGATACTGCAATGGTCCGAATTCACCGGAAGATTATTTGAAACAGCCGATCCTTATCTCGAAATCAGAGGAGATTCGGAGCATGCGGTAATTTCCTACGGATACGCGTTGACCCTCCTGCAGCATGAGGGAGGAGATCGGAAGATAGTGGAACCCGCCGTAATCCTCCACGATGTGGGGTGGTCGGCGCTGAAACCCGAGTACATCTCTGTGGCCTATGGGGTCCTGGCAAATGGTGAAGAGGCCGAACGCCTCAACCGCATTCATGAAATAGAAGGCGCGGCTATTGCAGAAAGGATACTGGGTGCATTCAACTATGATCCCGGACTGATCCAAACCATTCGGACCATTATCAGCAGACATGACTCGGGAGAAGACGTCTCGTCCCTTGAAGAGGCCCTGGTCAAGGATGCGGACAAGCTGTGGCGCTTCTCCCGAACCGGTTTCTGGCGGGAGACCGAACGACAGCATCTGAAACCCGCCACCCTTCTTGAGTTCCTGGCAGAGAAGTGCAAGGGGTGGTTCTTTTCCGCCACCGCAGTGACGCTCGCACGGAAGGAACTTGTCAGCCGGAAAGATGAAATCAATGACCTGCCTTCCCAGGGGAATGAGACCTGCGGCCGCTGAAGGTACGCACAACAAAACCCCTCTTTGCTCCCTGCTCCCTGCCCCTTGCTCTGCGCTCCCTGCTCGCAGCAGCTATGCCCCTTTCGGCAGGATACGTCCGTTTGGACTTACAATGGACAGCTTCCTGACCGCGCACCTCACGGACTTCAGGTTGGGAAAGCCTGAAATGGGATCGGAATCTTCAACGGATGTTAACAGATTGGCATTGCTGTTCTCCCATCCCTGGGCCATGTGTACGGTCCCCGGGCATATGTTTTCAGTCACACGGGCCTTGATTTGGAGGGTGCCGGTCTCGGTCATCACTTCAACCCTATCGGAATCAGAGATTCCCCATCGGGCGGCCGTATCCGGATGAATTTCGAGAAACGGCTCGGGCGCCCTTTTATTGAGCCGGGGGATGTATCGGAATTGCCAGTGGGTATAGGGAAGCAGATTTCCGCCGGTGCTCAGGATCAAGGGAACCTCGCCCATCTCATTTCGATCTGTTTTTTCCGCCATCTGTCCTTGGATCGGAAGAGAATCATATCCAAAACTCTCGAGACGTTCCGATAACACCTCCACCTTGCCGGAAGGGGTGTGAAACCCCTCTGTTTCATATTTTCTGTAAGTCCTTTGCGCATATTGGTGGATTCCCCCGTCGGCCGCAAGCCCTGCATAGGATATCCCCAGATCCTTCAGGAGATCATCAATCCCTTGTTCGCAGGTACGCCACGGGAAATACTCGCCGTAACCCATGGCCTGCGCCAGTCTTATCCAGATCATCTGATCCGGGATACCGTACACAGGCGCTGTCACCGACCTTCGCAGGGTGATATGGCTCAGGTTCAGATAGACGTTTGAGCGATGCTCATCCCGCTCCAAAAAAGTGCAGGCAGGAAGGACCACATCCGCGAAACAACTGTCCGGGGATTTCACCACATCGATGACCAGAAGAAATTCCAGTTTTTTTAAGGCATCCCGGGTGCGGTCGCTGTCGGGCCATTGAAGGGTGGGATTTCCTCCGGTGACGGTCAATCCTTTGATGGCATATGGTTTTTCCTCCAGGATGGCCCGGGTAGCACAGAGTGCATGGGCTTCTCCGCGGGCCTTGCAGAAAACCGGAAATTGTTCCGCACCGATAGCCGGGACCTTGGATGGGGGAAGGGGGGCGGTGATGTCTTTGATTAATGGCTTCGGCGTAAACAGGTCACCCCCGGGAACATCAAGATTTCCGGTAACGGCCTTCAGCACGGCCAGAAGTCTTGCGGTATTTACGCCCGAAGGATGATGCTCCACACCGTTTCCCGTAAACATGGAGGCGGGCCTGGTTTCAGCATAGGCACGCGCCACACGCCGGACCGAACCCGGATCGATTCCGGTGATGGCGGCACCTCTTTCGGGCGAAAACCGGGCGGTTATTACCACCGAACACAGGGTCTCGAACCCGTTCACCCATCTGTCTGTAAAGTCCCGGTCCCAGAGCCCTTCGGTGAATATGACATGAAGCATATTGAGAATCAGCGTGTGGTCGGTTCCCGGACGGACGGCCAGATGCACGTTCGCCTTGGAAGCGGTCTCGGTCTTTCGAGGATCAACCACAATAAGAGGAACACTCGATTTTGCGAGGCGGTGTATGATCTTCGGCGGGACCGGTTCGTGTGAAACCAGGGGATTTGCCCCCCAGACCAGTACGAGCCTGGAATGGGCCATGTCAGGTTTGGTGAGCCCGCCAAGGGTCAGGGTCTCACCGAGGGTTCTGGAAGCATTGCAGATAGACCCGACACTCATGAAATTGGGTGTGCCGTAAACATTGGCAAATCGCTTCATATAATATCTGATTTCCTGGTGCCCTACCCCTTCTCCATAATAGATTGCCAGGGCCTGAGGACCCCATCTTTCCTTCAGCCTTGCAAGCTTTTCAGAGATATGCCCGAGCGCTTCATCCCACGTGGTCTCAAGGAGTCGGCCCCCCTGTCGAACGAGGGGGGTTTTCAAACGGATGGGCGAATAGTAAAGGTCCAGGCAGGCCTTGCCCTTGACGCATATCCACCCTTTATTGAAAGGATGGGCCGGATTTCCCCGGACATGGACGGGTTTTCCGTCTTCAACAGTAACCAGTATGCCGCACCCATGGTCACACATCCTGCAAAGGGTGGGAATCTCAGCTTTGTTCGTCATAACGTTCCGATCAAATAAAGATGAAAAAAGATTTACCCGTCCCGGAATTTTTCTGCCCGAATCGGTGAAGGACCCGGAACACGCCTGTTAAAATTGAATATTTCAAGGCTGAGTTCCGAGTGATGCCGGGGCCGGCAGTGAAAGCGAAGCGGTAGTTTAACATTGACTCGCCTTGTGGTAGAGTAGGACGAGGCACCTACTGTGAGCTTCCCGGCCAAAGAAGCGACCAAAAAAAATGAAGCGTATCATATGCGGTGCGCGAGTGCAAATACTGCATCGATCGGGTTTCAACGAATCTGCTCAAGTGATATGTCAGGAGGGAAAAGATGATTGGCGCTATTGCCGGAGATATTATCGGATCGGTATATGAAGGGTCTCCCATCAAGACAAAGGACTTCCCCCTGTTCAGTCCTTCGAGCACTTTTACGGACGACTCGGTCCTCACAACAGCCGTTGCAGAGGCGATCCTGACCGGCCGGTCATATGGGAGTTGTCTTCGGGAGTTCGGGAAGCGGTATCCTCACGCGGGATACGGCGGGGCGTTCATCCGCTGGCTTCTCTCCGACGATCCCCGTCCCTATAACAGCTGGGGGAACGGGTCGGCCATGCGGGTCAGCCCGGTGGGCTTTGCCTTCGGCGACGAGTCCACAGTCATAAGGGAGGCGGAGAATACGGCTGCCGTGACCCACAACCATCCGGAGGGGATCAAAGGCGCACAGGCCACGGCCCTCGCCATATGGATGGCTCGAACCGGTCATCTAAAAGAGGAGATCCGAAAGCGGATCAGCACTGATTTTTTGTACGATCTAAACCGAAGCCCGGCCGACATCCGGCCGACCTACACCTTTGACATATCCTGTCAGGGCACCGTCCCCGAGGCGATCATCTGTTTCCTGGATTCCACCTCCTATGAAGACGCAATTCGAAATGCCGTTTCTCTGGGCGGCGACAGCGACACCCTTGCCTGCATTGCCGGGGGCATTGCCGAGGCCTTCTACGGTCCGGTCCCGGAACCGATTCAAGAAACGGTCCGACACATCCTTCCCTCCGATCTCCTGGAAATCATTGACAGGTTCTACTCAAAATTCATGCATTGGTGAAGATATGCGCAAATCGCCGATTGACATTGCTTCTGAAGAGGAATAAAATCTGCCGGGAAAAAAAATGAAAAAGGTTCCTCGGCGGCTTTTCCTTAATCCCTAAGCGTTTGAAAGGAGAGACATAATGATTTTCAAAAGCGTAAGAAAATTCTGTCTGCCGCTAGCGTGTTGCCTGGCCCTTGCGCTGGTTCTGTTCCAGATGCCTTCCCAATGCCATGCCTTCGACATTGAGATTGATGTGTCTCCAAATGTCCTCAACATTCAGAGTAACAGCACTATTGTCACTGTTCATACGGACATTGCCTATAATCTGGTGGTTGGAGCGTCTGTATTTCTCAACGGTGTTGCAATCGATTGGTGGAAATCTGATGATCGGGGTAACTTTGTTGCCAAATTCGTGTCAGATGAAATAAAAACATTGGACGGACTGATCATTGGCGACTATAACACACTAACGTTGACTGGGTTCACTACTGGTAACGAGGCATTTATAGGAACGCAGGATATCATGGTGATTGACGTCCAACCTTCAGGGGCAGGCGGTAAGTGATAGATAAAAAAAATCGTCCCTATCAGGGCTTCTGACGCACCTGACTGTTGTCAACGCCCTTTGGCCTTCTAAAATGGGGGAGCCTGTTCATCCAGTTCCCCCATTTCTTATTATCCGATGACTGCGAATTCATAAGCTCCCGCTCCTCCTCACACGCACAGAACACTCGCGGATTTGCTCATCCGGATCCTCGCCAGGGTGTTCTGGATACTCACCCGATTGTCAAAGGATTGCCGTGACAAACCCCCTTATGATATTCTCACCTGTATGCCGACAGAAGCGATGATCTCCTCTACCATGCGTACACACGTATTAATCGTGGGGCCTTCCTACAGGGGGCTGGCGTTTAATCAGAGGGAACAGGTCAGGGAAATTCTCAGGATCCGGCTGGAGGAACAGGGCATCCGGTTTGTTGAATACTGCTGGGTCTGGGACGAACAGGACAGGTGCCTCCTCCTGGTGGGCACTTATGAAGACCTGGATCAGGCAACTTATTGGATGGAGGCCCTCCGGTCCATGGGATTCGACCTCTGCCTGCGAACGCATCTCCCCGGCGAGAATGCTGAAGATGACCTGACACATGACCCTGCAGAAGAGACAGTCAATAGATCCTAATGCGGGCTGTGCCCGCAACCCAGAAGTGACTAAAATGTCTAAAGTGATCTAAAGTGCCTAAAGTTAAGGAATTCTGGCAATTAAATGAAAAACTCTGAGGACTATGCCCTAGCGCGGTCTAACCACCGCACCCA
>JAIPDI010000042.1 GCA_021737785.1 Deltaproteobacteria bacterium | reverse complement strand
CCGAAAACAGAGATATCCGAGACAAAATTGCGGGCCTGATCCGGGAACATACGGGGCTGACAAAGGTGGTGAAGGAGAAAGCGGAGGCAGAGGCGTCCTGACGCAATATTCGGATGACGGATTGAGGAATTGGGGGATTAGAAATTTAGGAATTGAGGGATTGAGGAATTAAGGGATTGAAGCATTAAGGGATTGGGATGATTTCCTCTAATTCCTAAATTCCTGAATTCCCAAATCCCTAAATTCTTCAGTTCCCAAATTATATGACACGTAAGGTGGATCAATGAATTTCAGGGAAATCAGGAAGGCTTTTCTGGATTACTTCAGGGCCCATGGCCACCGGATCGTTGACAGCTCGTCGCTGATCCCGCGGGATGATCCCACACTGCTTTTCACCAATGCGGGGATGGTCCAGTTCAAGGGGGCCTTTCTGGGGGAAGAGAACCTGGGATATACCCGAGCGGCCACATCACAGAAGTGCATGCGTGCCGGCGGCAAGCACAATGATCTCGAAAACGTCGGATACACCCCGAGACACCATACCTTTTTTGAGATGCTGGGAAATTTCTCCTTCGGCGATTACTTTAAGGAGGAGGCGATCGAGTGGGGATGGGAACTGCTGACCAAAGGGTATGGACTTCCGGCTGAAAGGCTCCATATCACCGTGTACAGGGATGATGACGAGGCCTACCGGATCTGGGAGGAGAAGATCGGGATTCCGACGGACAGGATCGTGAGGCTGGGGGAAAAGGATAATTTCTGGGCCATGGGAGATACCGGGCCTTGCGGACCCTGTTCGGAGATTCATATGGACCAGGGTCCGGCTGCAGGATGCGGAAAGCCCGAGTGCGCCCCCGGGTGCGACTGCAATCGCTTTCTGGAGATCTGGAACCTGGTGTTCACCCAGTTCGATCGGGGTCCGGACGGTACCCTGACTCCCCTTCCTCGGCCCAACATCGACACCGGGATGGGGCTGGAAAGGATTACGGCGGTTGTTCAGGGGGTCCCCTCCAATTATGATACCGACCTCTTCAGGGATATCCTCCTGCGCATCCAGGAGATATCTCAGCGGCGATACGGGGGCCGGGACAGAGAGGATGTGGCCTTCCGGGTGATCTCCGATCATGCCCGGGCCGCCGCCTTTTTGATCGGCGACGGGATCATCCCTTCAAATGAAGGACGGGGGTATGTCCTGAGGCGGATTATCCGGAGGGCTCTCCGCTTTGGGCAGGTTCTGGACCTGAAGGGAGCATTCCTCAGCTCTGTCTGCGGCAAGGTCATCGATGTCATGGGCGAGGATTACGCCGAGCTGATCCGGGCAAGGAGCCTGATCGAGGGGGTGGTGGAAAATGAGGAAAGACGCTTTTCCGACACCCTCAACTACAGCATGCGGGTGCTGGAAGAAGAGATAGGGAAATTGCGGGCAAAGGGGCTCGATACCATCCCCGGTGAGGTGGCCTTCAAACTCTATGACACCTACGGGCTCTCCCTCGATATTGTGGAAGACGTGGCCCGTGACGAAAACCTGACCGTGGACACGGACGGCTATGGCAGATCCATGTCCCGGCAGAGGACCCTGTCCCAGGAATCGTGGAAGGGAAGCGGGGAGGCGGAGGTCCCGGCGACCTTGCGAAGGCTCCTGGGCCGCGGGCTTGTCAGCCGCTTCGTGGGATATGATCGCCTGGAATCGGAACCGGTGATCCTCGCCATGGTGGCGGATGGGAAAGAGGTCCGGTCAGTCGCGGCCGGCGAAACGGCCGAGGTGGTCCTGGACCAGACCCCCTTCTACGCAGAATCGGGGGGGCAGACAGGGGATCTCGGCTGGCTTAGGGGCCCTGCGGCAAGGTTCCGGGTAACGCAGACAGTGAAGGCCGGCACCGATCTCTTTGTCCACAGGGGCTTTGTGGAGACCGGTGAGTTGACCGTCGGCGAGAGGGTCGAGGCAGCGGTGGACCTTGAAAGGCGGAGGGCCACGGCCAGTAACCATACGGCCACCCACCTCCTTCACGCGGCCCTCAGAGAGGTGCTGGGCGATCACGTGAAACAGGCAGGGTCTCTGGTCTCCGCAGACAGGCTTCGATTCGACTTCAGTCATTTTACCCAGGTGTCTTTGGAAAAAATCGAAGAGATCGAACGTCTGGTGAACCGGCATATCCGGGACAATCTCCCGGTTCAAACCCAGGTGATGTCAAAGGAAGAGGCCATGAAAACCGGGGCCATGGCCATCTTTGAAGAGAAATACGGCGATACGGTCAGGCTGGTCACCATCGGCGACGGGATCAGTATGGAACTGTGCGGGGGGACCCATACGGAACGGACCGGTAATATCGGTCTTTTCCGGATTGTCAGTGAAGGTGCGGTGGCCGCCAATATGCGCCGGATCGAGGCCCTGACGGGCGAAGCCGCTTTTGAATATACCCTGCAGAGGGACCATGGACTGAGGACCGCGGCCTTGCTGCTCAAGACGACGCCGGACCAGGTGGGCGACAAGATCGAACGGGTATTGAAGACCCTGAAGGAAAAGGAGCGGGCGGTCGAAACCCTCACCGCCAGACTTCTTACCAAGAGATCGGATGACCTCCTGGCAGGTGGCCGGGAGATCAAGGGCATCCGGGCCATCGCCCGGGAGGTGGAGGCCGGTTCGCCAAAAGAGCTTCGGGAATGGGCGGATCGGGTGAAGGATAAGCTGGACTCGGGCATCGTCCTTTTGGGCGCAAGGTCAGACGGAAAGGCGATGCTGATTTGTCTGGTGACCCATGATTTAACGGGAACGTTCCATGCGGGCGAAATTATCCGGCAGGTATCGGGCCTAGTGGGGGGAAAAGGCGGCGGTCGGCCGAATATGGCCCAGGGCGGCGGGGATCAACCGGAAAAACTGGGCCAGGCCCTTGAGACCTTGTATGGGCTAATTGAAAATAGTATGAATAGAGTGGGTTAACCGGCCCCACCAGGACAGCTCTTCGGGCGTTTCGGCGATCTTTTCCCTGCATATCTTGATCTTTTCCAGGGACTCATGATATTGCCCGACATCGGGATAGTGTTCGATCAGATACAGATATCGTTCCATGGCCGGCCGGTATTTCGCCATCTTGAAATAAAAATCACCCACATACATCTCATGCTCGGCCAGTTTTATGTAACACTCCCGCACTTTCCGGCGGGCCTTTTCGGCATAGGGGCTCCTCCGGTGCATCTTGATGAGCCGCTCGAAATCCTCCTGTGCCTTACGGGTGTAGGACTGATCCCTGTCGATGGTACTCACCCGCCTGAAATTGCACATCCCTTTCCGGAACATCACATAGGGGATATTGGGGTTTCTGGGATGAAGCTTTTCAAACTCCGTATATCCGTCATAAGCCTCGTCAAAAAGCTCTTTTTCGTACTGGGCGTCGGCCATCCTGAGTTCGGCCTCGGTGGCGTATTTACTATACGGATACCGGTCCTTTATCTTCTGAAACATCTCGGCCGCAGTCTCGAAGTTACCGTCGTTGAATTCCTCCATCCCGTCGGCCATGAGTTCCGCAGGGGTCAGCTCTTCCCCCCCGCCAAAGATGCTGTTCCAGAGGGCACATCCGTTCAAGAGGAGGAGCAGGCAGATCCCCACAATCAATTGCAGGATCCATCTGTTAGATCTGGGAGTGGGTATGGCAGGCGGCATTTATATCCCGTTTTCCAGGTACCTTTCTGCGGCAAAGGCGGCTGTCGCGCCTTCCCCTACAGCAGTGGATATTTGACGAAGCAGCTTGGACCGGATATCGCCGGCGGCAAAAACTCCCGGGCTAGAGGTTCTCAGGTCATTATCGGTCACCACAAAGCCGTAACCGTCCAGTTCCAACAGGTCTTTCACCAGCTCGTTATTGGGATCGTAGCCCACAAAGACGAAGACACCATCCACCCGCAGCCGGGACAGGTCGCCTGATTTCACATGCTTCAGCTCGATTTCCTCCACCCCTGCCTCGCCGAGGATGCGATGGGGGATGGTCCCCCATTCAAATGCTATTTTTTCCTGGGCGAACGCCCTTTCCTGAAGCAGCTTTGTGGCCCTGAGTTCATTTCGGCGATGCACCAGATGGACCTTGCTGGCAAACCGGGTCAGGTACAAGGCCTCCTCGACGGCCGTATCCCCCCCCCCGATGACCGCCACTTCCCGGTCCCGGTAAAACGGCCCGTCGCACGTGGCGCAATACGAAACCCCCTTGCCCGTCAGCCGCTCTTCCCCTTCGACGGCCAGTTTCCGAGGTGTGGCGCCGGTGGTCAAGATCAGGCTTCGGGCCTCCAGGGTTCCCTTATCCGTGACCACCTCCTTCTTCTCCGGGGTGAGATTGAGTCGGACGACCTCCTGGCTCTGGATGATGAGTCCGAAGTTTTCCGCCTGGCGTTTCATCCGGTCCATCAACTCAAAACCAGAGATTCCTTCGGGGAAGCCGGGGTAATTTTCCACCGTATCCGTGAGCAGCACCTGTCCGCCGGGGCTGAGTTTCTCCAGCAGCAGGGTTTTCAGCCGTGACCGGGCAGCATACAGGCCGGCGGTGAGGCCCGCGGGCCCGCTGCCGATAATGATCAAATCTTCCATATCATCGCCAACATATTCCAAACAACCCCCCGCCTTCATTCCGTCAGGGTTAGCATCTTTGGTGGTAACTTCTCCGCGCCATGCGGAGAAGTTGGCGCCTTATCGGTAAGCGTTCAAAAATTGCCGGGAGTTGCACCCATACCCTTTTGGTTGCGGCGGTCAGGCCGCCTTGGGGGGATACGTGAAATGCCTACAACAGTTTTTTCAATTCTTTCTCGATATCGCCCTTGGGCAGCGCCCCAACAAGGGTGTGGGCCACTTTGCCATCCTTGAAAAGGATGAGGGTCGGGATACTGCGGATGCCGAATTTGGCGGGCGTTTCACGGTTTTGATCCACATCCATCTTGGCAATCTTTATTTTTCCTTCATACTCCTTTGCCAAAGCCTCAACGGTCGGCCCCACCATCTTGCACGGACCGCACCATTCCGCCCAGAAGTCCACCATGGCAGGAATATCCGCCTGAACAATTTCCTTTTCAAAATCTGCATCCGATACATGCAACAGATCGGCCATATTTTTATCTCCTTTCAATGCAACATTGTCATACCGTTTCGGTAACCGGGACCCAAACAGGGTTTATCAAGAGCAGCCGGGCGCTGTTCATAAACTCATCTCACCCCACTTAATAAGAAGAGACAGAATCGCGTCTGAGGTTACACCCGATAGAATAATTTTGAATGCGGGTACGTCTACCCGGCGGGTTGTTCCAGCAGTTTATTCAGGTTATTGATGATGGTCACCGGTACCGGTCCGGAGTGGGTGTAAAGATCCAGCACCTCATGAGAAACCTTAAGCTTCTTCTCCACCGTTTCCCAGCTGATCCCCTTTTCGTCCACTTGTTGCATAAGTTTGATAAGCTCTTCAGAGTTCATGGTCATCCTCCCTATTTTTTTTTGGGTGGGTTCAGGTCGGGGGGGTAGATGAACTTCGGGTCCATCTCGTACGTCCACGGGAGCCCCCACCACTGCCATCCATAATGTCGTCTATGGTTGAACCCATAGATCTTATTTCGTTTAGCAAGCTGCCGGTAGAATTTATGCTTGTTGCTGTCGGAAAAGAAGGGGAATTCAGGCCCTTCAAAACCGTTCTCCACATCATAGACCTTCTTGAAACCGGCATTCATGAGTTCTTTTGCCGCAAGTTCGCTCCGCAGGCCGCTCCGGGAGATAATGAGAAGATTGTCTGTCTGCTTGAAGACCTGGGTGATTTCTTTTATAAAATCCTTGTTCTTGATGTTAATGGGGTATTCATAAGTGTCATTGGTTTTTTTCAGTTCCGAACTCATGAACATAAAGGGAAACAGGTATGCATTGAGAGGATGCCCCACAAGCTGATACTCTTCCCGGGTTCTGACATCGATAAGGTAGGTGTCAGGGACGGTATTGAGCATGTCGTAGGCCTCAATGCACAATATCTTTTTGGGGTCGTCCGCAAAGACGGCGCCGGAGAGCAAGAGGAGTAACCCAATACTGAGTACGCCGCCTGCCAGGATTGGAAGAATTTTTTTGTTCATGGGATCATCTTTTCTGTTATTTTCCGGATCAGCGGTCCGCCTCGAATCCGGCGGCCGGGGCATGAGCCCAACGGCGGGAGATTCAAGAAACACTTGAGTTTAAATCAATAATCCAGTACCGTAGGTTTGTCAATGAAAAACCGGCGATGTCGAGACAATTCAACACGCCCAATATCCAACAGCGCGACGATCAGGAGCATATGCCCTGTCTCGGGAGGGGGAGTATTCAGCATGGTTGCCAGTAATGTCTATTTTTGCAATCTCAGGACCTCTATGAAGGAAAATCTTCCGGCTAAATTGAAGCGGCTCATGGAAGCTGCGGGTCTGAACAGTATCATTGCGGCCAGGAACCTGGTCGCGATCAAGGTGCATTTCGGCGAGAAGGGGAATGCCGCTTTTATCCGGCCCATTCTGATTCGTCCGATCGTGGACGCGGTCAAGGATCTTGGGGCATCTCCTTTTTTGACCGATGCAAACACGCTGTATGCCGGTACACGGGGGAACAGCGTCTCTCATCTCATCACCGCCATGGAAAACGGATTTGCCTATTCAGTGGTCAACGCGCCCCTCATCATTGCGGACGGGATCCGGGGCGCCTCCTACGCAACGGTAAAAACAGGGCTGGAGATCATAAAGACCGCCTACATCGGAAAGGAGATCGCAGAAGCCGAGGTCTTGATCAGTGCGGCCCACTTCAAGGGGCACGAGCTGTCCGGTTTCGGGGGTACCATCAAAAATGTGGGGATGGGGTGTGCAGCCAGGAAAGGGAAGCTTGAGCAGCATTCGGATCTGTCGCCCAAGGTCAAAAAGAAGAAATGCATCGGCTGCGGGGAGTGTGTGAGCCACTGTGCGCAACATGCCATATCCCTGAATGAAGGAAAGGCGGGCATTGACCCTGAAAAGTGCGTGGGCTGCGGCGAGTGCATCCTGATCTGCCCGAACGGGGCCATCGATGTCCAGTGGAACGCCGATATCCCCCTGTTTCAGAAAAAGATGGCGGAGTACACATCGGCTGTGTTGAAGGGAAAGAGGGAGAAGTCCTTTTTTCTGAATTTCCTTACCCATATCTCTCCTGCCTGCGACTGTTACGGGCATAACGACGCCCCCCTGGTTCCCGATATCGGCATCCTGGCGTCCAGAGATCCTGTGGCCATTGATCAGGCCTCCGTGGATCTGGTGAATCAGCAGGTGGCGAGTGAAGGCTCGTGCCTCACGGGATGCAGGGAGTCGGGTGAAGATAAATTCAAGGGCATCTATCCCAAGATAGACTGGACCGTTCAGCTCAATCATGCCGAGTCGATAGGGCTTGGGAGCCGAGAATATAAGCTGGTGACGATTTGATCTTTTTCGAGACAATTCCAAGTGGGACGAGAGAGCACGCTTTTGATTGACGAATCGCTTCCCCCGGGCTATAAGAGACGCGCTGTCCAACGGCATGGGTGCTGCACGGATGCCGCCATGCCAAAAGTTGCCGGATCTAAAGGAATGCCATACCATGAAAAAGGATGAATTGATAAAGATTCTTAAAAAAGTCCTGGAAACAGATGCAACCCTCGATTTTTTGAAAAAACTGGAAGAGAAAGAGATCGAGACGCTGGTGGCCTGCGTCAGAGACAAAGTGGATCAGGGATAACTGGGATGACTGAGTGGAATGCGGGCAGACTTCTGGAGGTCTCGGGAAGCTACTGGCAGGCATGCACCTTACATGCGGGCGTCAAATTAGACATTTTTTCTATGATAGAGGCCGGCAATGCCGGCGCTGAAAAAATAGCCGAACATCTCCCCTCTGATGTGAGGGGAACTGCCGCGCTTTTGAACGCCCTTGCAGCCATGGGGCTTATTGAGAAGACCGGGGAGCAATATGTCAACACCCCCTTCAGCAGGAACTTCCTGGTTAAGGATTCTCCTCAATATATCGGCTACATGGTGATGCACCACCATCACCTGGTAGAGGCATGGGCACGGTTGGATCAGGCGGTCATATCCGGCAGGCCCGTTCGCGAAAGGCGCCATCCGGACCCTGGAGAGCGAGAGAGCTTTCTTATGGGGATGTTCAACATGGCCATGGGAATTGCCCCCCGTCTGCCAGGCATCATCGATCTGAAGGGGAGGGGTCATCTCCTTGATTTGGGGGGCGGTCCCGGCACCTATGCCATCCATTTTTGTCTCGCCAACCCCGGTCTGAGGGCAACGGTGGCCGATCTCCCCACGTCCAGGCCGTTTGCAGAAAAGACCATCTCCGGTTTCGGCCTCTCGGACCGAATCGCCTTTGTCCCCTGCAATTACCTCCAGGACGACATCCCCGGGACTTACGATGTCGCATGGCTGTCCCACGTGCTTCACGGCGAAGGGCCCGATGAGTGTCAGATGATCATCAATAAAACGGTTTCGACCCTTTCTCCGGGCGGGGTGATGCTGATCCACGACTTTATCCTGAATGACACATCGGACGGGCCGCTTTTCCCGGCTGTTTTTTCCCTCAATATGCTGGTGAATACCGAAAAGGGTCGCTCCTATACCGACCGCCAGATTCGGGAGATGATGACAAAAGCCGGACTGGGCCGCATCAAAAGGCTGCCGTTTGAAGGCCCCAACGCCTCGGGTATCATTTCCGGCATTCTCTGATGTAGAAGGCGCGAGGCGCGAGGCGCGAGGCGTTAGACATAGGGTGTTTATCTGGAAATCAAAACATCCCCCAATCCATCAATCCCTAAATCCCTAAATTCCCAGATTCCTCAATCCGCAATTCCTCAATCTTCGACCACGGTTTCACTGAGGAAGTTGCGCTGTGTGGTTTTCCCCGATGTCTCAAATCCCTGAATCCAGGCGTTGACCCTCTCCTCTCCATAGGCCGCCTTCCAGGCAGTCACAATGACATCCACCGGGATGTCCGCATAGGTCCCGTGATCCACCACATATTCCATGAACAGCTCCTGCTCCAGATTGTACGGGTGGAAAATGGAATCCTCACGACCGTTGAACTCGAGGGGGGCTACCCGGTGCCGCTCACACAATTCCTTATTGAAGGCCGGGGTCGCCTTGACCCATCTGTTTTCCAGATAGAACTCCACGTACCCGTGGTAGACAAAGAGATCTGATCCCAGGAAATCGAGGAGCTGCCGGGTGGCCAGGTGATTCTTGACATCGGCAAACCCAATCCGTGAGGGAATGCCGCAGGCCCTCCCCAGGGCGCAGAGGAGGGAGGCCTTGCAGACGCAGTAGCCCCGGCCGCTTTTCAGGACGTTGCTGGCCCGGTAATGTTGAGGGAGATAAAATGGATAGTAGGGATCGTACCAGATGCCGTCACGGACGGCGTAATAGAGATTTACGGCCCGTTCCATCATATCCCGCGTATTCTCCGTTGCGGCGGCATAATCTTTGACCGCGGGGTGATCGCTGTCAATAATGGAGGTGGGGGCCAGATATTCGGGGAGAATCGGGTTCATGTGGGCTGCTCCTTGTACGCGCTTGTCCTTTGATGTAAAGGTCTATTCTTCAAAAGAATACCTACCAGGTTGCCGGCGACGGTGGGCATTTTTTCCTTGACACGTAGTTACGATGTAGCTAAATTGTAACCATATATTTTCCTGATTTTCATCCATAGAAATGTAAATTTGTAATATATTATAGATAGTTGCGTTTTTTAGTCCAGCTGCGGGGATCAGGAGCACAGCTTAACAGAAATGCCCGAAGAAAAGAAACCCAAAAAAGAGAAAAACGGCGCTCCGGACCCTGACCGCGGCAAGGTCAAGCTGGAGGTGTACGGTGAAGAGATGGTCGAAAAGGTCGTGAGGCAAAGCGGCAACAGCGGGCGCGTCTATCTGCCACCGGATTGGGTGGGATGCCGGGTCAAAATCATCAGGCTCAATTAGCCACGTTGAATTTGCTATGAATGAACAGGTTGAAAATCTGGAGATCAGGAGGATTCAGGTCGGGGATGCCGCTGATATCAGCAGGATTCAGTCGGCCATTACCCAGTCACCCGTAACCATTGATTTCAGATATATTATTGAGGACCAGGTACGAAAGGGCGAAGATGCCAGCTTCGTGGCCGTGAACAATGGGAAGGTGGTCGGCTACATGATCAGCTACATCGTGTTCGGCGGCTTCGGGCTTGAAAAGGGGGCCTGGATCGCTACCCTCGGCGTTGACCCCAAATTTATGGGCCGGGGTATCGGAAAAAAACTGGCAGAGGCCATACTGGCGGTATACCGGGAAAAGGGGATCAACGACATCTATACCTCGGTCCGGTGGGATTCTGTGGATCTCTTGTCCTTTTTTAAGACGCTGGGTTTTGACCGGAGTAACTTCATCAATCTCCGGAAAGAATTGGAGGGTTGATCGTTGCGCCCGGCCCGGCTGTTCCCTCCAGGTGAAGACCGGGCCGGTTCCACATCAAGGACATTTTCATCGACGCACTCATGGAATGATGGAGTGATGGGATGTCAACGTGAATTTTTCCCAATTAGGCACTGCCGCATCTTCCCATGGCCCGTTATTCCATTCCGGTATTCCAACATTCCCATCGGGGCGAGGCCCTAAGTGTGAAGAGGTAAAAAATGAGGTATGCAGAGACAGGATTCAATTTAGAAATTGATCTCACCCGGGGAAACATCGAGCGGGTGGAAACCGACCCGAGAGACACCGAACTGTACCTGGGGGGACTGGGCACCAATGCCAAGATATTGTGGGATCGGGTCCCCCCTGAAGTGGACCCGTTTTCTCCGGACAATCTACTCATATTCGGCGCCGGTCTTTTATGCGGCACGCCTGCAACCGGATGCAACCGTACCATTATTTCCACTATTTCGCCTCAGACCCGGTTGATGGCGTTTTCCATGATGGGGGGATTCTGGGCCCCGGAATTGAAGCATGCGGGATATGACAAGGTGATCCTTCGCGGCAAGTCCCCGGACCTGGTCTATTTGTGGATCAACAATGACAAGGTGGAAATACGCGACGCCTCTCACCTGAAAGGGAAAGGCGCGGTTGAATCCGCGGAATTGATTCAACAGGAGTTGAACGAGCCGAGGGCCCAGGTGGCGGCGATCGGGTTGGCCGGTGAAAACAGGGTCTACTTTGCTTCCATCGAGCAGGGGAGGTCCAGCGCCAGCCGGGGAGGCATCGGGGCCGTTATGGGCGACAAAGGGGTCAAGGCCGTTGCGGTTCGGGGGACCAAAGACATCAATGTTGCCCGACCGGAAGAATTCATGGAACTCTGCAATCAGGTCCTGGAGTATATCAAATGGCGCAATGAACATCCTATTCCAGGGGTCATGCCCATTCTGGCAGGGCTTGGATCGCCGCAGGAGATGAAGGTCCATGACGAGAAGTGGCATACCGAGAATTTCATGTGGGGCAATTCACGTATCCGCCAAAAGGATTTCTGGAACGAAGAGATCGCACAGGAGTGGGCGCAGACCCTGGACAGCATGCGGACGCGGCTGATCAGCTGCTACAACTGTCCCATGACATGCGGGGCCACCATTTCCCCTCCGGGCCTTCCCACCTACATGATGAAATGCTTCTCCAAACTGACCTATACCATGGCGGCCTTCGCAGACCTGGAATTCGGTCTGGGCATTGCCCAGAGTGCGACGGAGTACGGGGTGGACGGATTTTCAACCCCTCAGGTGATGGCCTTCGCCCTCGAGCTCTACGAGGACGGAATCTTAACGGATGATGATTTTCCTGGAATGCCGTCGGACAACGAGGGGAGATTTTACTGGCTCCTTGACCGGATTGTCCGTCGGGAAGGGATCGGAGATGTCCTGGCTAACGGGACCTACTGGGCGGCCAAAGAGATCGGCAAGGGGGCGGAGGCCTATGCGCATAATAATATCAAGAAACATGAGCAGCTCCCCCTCAAACTGTCCATGCTGAATCCCATCTATTTCCTCATGTATGCCACCGGCGAGAAGATAAACATCACCCAGATTGAAGGGCAGTTTCCCCAGGCCCCTTTCCCCACGAGGGAGGATCGGGAGGCCTTTGTCAAGGATTGGTTCCAGGTGCCGGATGAGAAGTTCAAACAGTATTTTCTGGACTGGGAGCTGCGGGGGGAAAATTCCATCCCCTATTATCCGACCCCTGAAATGTGCTGTGATATTGTGGACTGGCAGGAGCGGATGCACTATATCGATGACGCCCTCGGCATGTGCGCGGGTCTGTCGTCATTCCCTCTGAAACCGCCCTATCATATGCACAATTATCCTCAATTCATCTCCTCAGGGGCCGGTATCGAGATGGATGAAGAACTGCTGACGCAGGCCATTAAGAGATACCGGACGCTGGTGAGGGCCAATAATATAAGAAGAGGCATGCGGAGAAAAGACGAGAAGCCTCCGAAGGATCATTGGAAGAAAAGATTTCCCGAGCTTGAAGAGAAGCTCCTGGATACGTACTACCAATTCAAGGGATGGAATGAGCAGGGGATTCCTACCCAAGCGTCTTTACATGAACTGGGTCTGGATTACGTATTCGAAGATTTTGAAAAGAGAGGGGTTTATTCAGATCGTCCGGATGCCCTTTCCCAGGAGACCTCGGCGGAAAAAGAGAAGGAGGCATAGCCGTGGGTGATAAAAACAAGAAAATCATCAAGACCATAAAAGTCAATGCTGATCTGTGCAACGGGTGCCGGGCCTGCGAGGTGGTCTGCTCGGCCTTTCACGCGCAGCCGAAATACAGCAGCAATAATCCGGCCAGGTCCCGTATTCGGATCATCCGTTATCCGCTCAGAGACATCTATGTCCCGGTATACGCGGGCGAGTATACGGCAGCCGAATGCATGGGCAGAGACAAGTATGTCATTGACGGGAAGGAATACGAAGAGTGCGCCTTCTGCAGGGCCTCCTGCCCATCCAGGGACATTTTCAAGGAGCCGGACTCGGGTCTTCCGCTTAAATGTGATATGTGCGAAGGCGAAGAAGAGCCCTTGTGCGTGAAGTGGTGTCTGGTGGACGCCCTGACGTACGAGGAAAGGGAAGAGGAAGCGGAAGAAGCGGAAGAGCAGAAGGAATTGGATATCGGGTTGGAATCGCTGGCCCAGAAGTACGGGGCCCAGGAACTCATGGATGCCGTTGCCCGGTTGTCGATGAAGGCATAGACCCTTCAGTTTGAAAAAGAGGATCAAGAAATATTGTGGAGAATGTAGCTGATTACAAAGAGATCGTTGATGTCATCAAGGCGAGCGGTGGAGACGCCTTCAAGAGATGCTTTCAATGCGGATTGTGCGATGTGGTCTGCCCGTGGAATCGGGTGCGGAACTTCAGTATGCGCAAGATCGTCCGGCAGGCGACCTTCGGTATGACGGATATTGAAAGTGAAGATATATGGCTGTGTACGACCTGCGGAAGATGCCCCCAGCAGTGCCCGAGGGATGTACAGCAGATAGACTCCGGAATCGCCCTGCGGAGGATTGCCACGGAATACGGTGTCTTCCCAAAGGCGGTCCAGCCTATCCGCACCATCAGAGGAAGTCTTGTCGGTGAAGGCAACACCTTGAGTGAAGAACGCGCCAAGAGGGGGGATTGGGCCAAAGGACATTCTGTAAAAGAATTCACCGAGGGGATGGAGATATTATATTTTCCCGGCTGCTATCCCAGCTATGACCCCAGATTAAAAAAGGTGGCGGTGGCCACAGCGGGTATTCTTAACCAGGCAGGGGTGGATTTCGGGATACTGGGTCCAAAGGAAAATTGCTGCGGAGAGAGCATTCGAAAGACGGGCGATGAAGAATTATTCAAACGCCTGGCCAGGGAAAACATAAAGACCTTCATCGATCATGGGGTGAAAAAGATCCTTGTTTCTTCTCCCCATTGCTACCATACGTTCAAGAACGAGTATCCCGAATTCAGTGTGAACTTTGACGTGATCCATATGTCCGAATATTTATTTCAGCTCATTCATGAGGGAAGACTCGAGCTGAAAAAGGAGTATGCGAAGAAAGTCACCTATCATGATCCCTGCTACCTGGGTCGGCACAACGGCATCTATGACGAGCCCCGGGAGGTCCTGAAAAAGGTGCCCGGATTACAGTTGAGTGAAATGCCCGATTGTCGGGTAGACAGTCTCTGTTGCGGAGGGGGAGGGGGCAGGGTGTGGATGGAGACCCAGAAGGGTGAACGATTTTCCGACCTCAGAATAGAACAGGCGGTGGAGGCCGGGGCTGAGGTCCTGGCGACCTCCTGCCCGTACTGCATCACCATGTTCGAGGACAGCAGAATAACCATGGGTATGGATGAAAAGATAGAGGTTAAGGACATTACAGAGATTATCGCGGAAGTGATTTAGTATTGGAATTGAGGAATTCAGGGATTGAAGGATTGAGGGATTTAAGAATTTTTTCCCAACCGATAAGTAAAACTTTATGGCTTTGTGCCTTTGTGTGAGAATTTTTTAGATTTGATAAAGGCGGATAAAAGTGGAAAACGAACAGATTGAGCGGCTTTGTAAAAGTTTTAAGGACAGCAATTTTGGAGACGTCATGGTGGTGGGCGGCGGCATCAGCGGCATTCAGGCCTCGCTCGATCTCGCCACCGCGGGGTTCAAGGTCTACCTGGTGGAGAAATCCCCTGCCATCGGCGGGCATATGGCCCAGCTGGACAAGACCTATCCCACCAATGACTGCTCCATGTGAATCCTCTCACCCAAACTGGTCGAGGTCGGCCGGCACCCGAATATAGAGGTTCTCACCTATACGGAAGTGGAAAGGGCAGAAGGGGACGCAGGGAATTTCAAGGTCACCCTGCTCAAGAAGCCGAGGTACATTCAAGAGGACAAATGCACGGGATGCGGCACCTGCGTGGAATACTGCCCGGCCCAATATCCTGATCCGTTCAATCAGGAGATATCCCAGAATAAGGCGGTACACATATACTTCGCCCAGGCCATTCCCCTGATCTCGTATATTGATGAAAGCTGTCTTTACCTGAAAGAGAAAAAATGCCGTATCTGCGAGGCGGTCTGTCAGAATGACGCCGTCGATCTGGAGCAACAACCGGAGAAGATGGAAATAAACGTGGGGGCGATTCTCCTATCGCCGGGCTATGAACCGTTCGACCCCGGAATCAGGGGCGATTACGGCTATGGAAAATATGCAAACGTGGTCACCAGCCTTGACTTTGAACGGCTTTTGTGCGCCACCGGGCCCTACGAGGGGGAGATCCTGCGGGCGTCCGACAAGAAGCATCCCCATAAGATCGCCTGGATTCAATGCGTGGGGTCCAGACGGGTGACCCCGGGCGACAACAGCTATTGTTCCGCTGTGTGCTGCACCTATACCCAGAAACAGGTGATCCTGGCAAAAGACCATGACGCAGAGGCCGAGTGCACCATATTCCATAACGATATCCGATCCTACGGCAAGGATTTTGAACCATACTACCAGCGAACCGAACAACTCCCCGGGATCCGGGTTATCAGAAGCTACGCATCCGTTGTGAGAGAGGTTCCGGAGACCAAGAATCTCATCGTAAAATATTCGACCCCGGACGAGGGCGTCAAAGAGGAGGAATTCGATATGGTGGTCTTATCCGTCGGATTGAATCCCCCTGCCGACGCAACGGCCCTGGCCGATCGGTTCGGGATCGACCTCAACCCACACGGATTCTGCCAAGCCGAGCCTTCCAATCTGATGGAAACCACCCGACGTGGAATATTTGTGAGCGGCGCCTTCCAGGGCCCCATGGATATCCCCGAATCGGTCTTTACCGCCAGCGGGGCAGGTGCCCAGTGCGGCGAATTCCTTGACTACCGGCGGGGAAAACTGACCAGAGAGAGGGTCTATCCGGAAGAAAAGGATGTAGCCCAGGAGGCGCCGCGTATAGGCGTTTTTGTGTGTCATTGCGGGGCCAATATCGGAAGGATCGTCGATGTGCCCTCCACCGTTGAATATTCCCTGACCTTGCCCCATGTGGTCTACGCTCAGGAACAGCTCTTTTCCTGCGCGACCAATTCCGCCAAAGAAATAACCGATATGATCGAGGAAAAGGGCCTTAACCGGGTGGTGGTCGCCGCCTGTTCCCCCAGGACCCTTGAGCCTTTGTTCCGCGACACCCTTCGGGAGGCGGGGATCAATCAATATTATTGCGAAATGGCCAATATCAGGGAGCATGATTCCTGGGTCCACTCAAAAGAGCCGGAAGAGGCCACCCGGAAGGCACAGGACATTATCCGGATGTCGGTCGCCCGATGCGCACTATTGGAGCCGTTGCAGGAAATCGATCTGCCGGTCAACAAGACGGCCTTGGTGGTGGGCGGCGGTATCGCCGGCATGACATGCGCCCTCTCCATCGCCAGCCAGGGGCACGAGGTTTACCTGGTGGAAAAGGCCCCAGACCTGGGGGGGATGGCCAGGAGAATCCATACCACCCTGGAAGGGCTGGACGTCCAGGCCTATCTGGGGGATCTGGTGCGCAAGATCTACCAGCACCCCCGGATCCATGTCTATACCGATGCCGTTATTAAGGAGGCGACCGGGTATGTGGGAAATTTTGTGACCACAGTGACGTCGGACCGAGGGGTCACAGAGATCAAACATGGCGCCACCGTCATCGCCATCGGTGCGGATGAGTACCGGCCGACCGAATATCTCTATGGAGAGGATGACAGGGTCCTGACCCTGCTGGAGTTGGAGGGGCACATCGCCAGGGAGGAAGAAAAGATCATCAATTGCCGGAACCTGGTGATGATCCAGTGCGTCGGGTGCCGGAATGAAGACAGAAATTACTGCAGCCGGGTATGCTGCAGCCAGGCGGTCAAGAACGCGCTGAAACTGAAGGAAAAAAATCCCGAGATGGATATCACTATTCTCTTTCGGGATATGAGAACGTACGGATTGAAAGAGGACTTTTACCGGGAGGCGTCCAATAAGGATGTCAAGTTCATCCGCTGGGAGCCCGGGGATGCCCCTCAGGTGGAGGCAACAACCGCGGAAGGGAGGCCTGTCTTGAGGGTGAGCGTGACCGATCCCATCTTAGGAGAGAAGCTGGCCATCGATGCCGACATCCTTGCCCTGGCCGCGGCGGTCATCCCCCCCGCCGGAAACAAGGAGATTGCGCAATTGTTCAAGGTCTCTCTGGGACCGGATGATTTTTTCAAAGAGGCCCATGTCAAATTGAGGCCTGTCGAGTTCAGTGCGGAAGGCGTCTATCTGTGTGGTACGGCCCATTATCCCAAGCATATATCAGAGACCATCAACCAGGCCTACGGGGCCGCAGGCAGGGCCTTAACCCTTCTTTCCAATGATATCGTCACCGTCTCAGGATCTGTGTGTGAGGTGAATGAGAAAAAATGCATGGGGTGCGGGGCGTGCGTCGAAGCCTGTGTCTATGGCGCTGTCGAGTTTCGTGAGACCCGACAGGGGAAAAAGGCCGTAGTGAATCCTGTGATCTGCAAAGGAGACGGCCTCTGCAATGCCAAGTGTCCGACCGGGGCCATCAGGCTCAAGCACTTTACCGACGAAGAGATCATGAGCCAGATCGATGCGGTGGGTCCGGAGGAAGAGGCCCTGTCGCAGTTTGATATGGCGGTTGGAGACGTGTAGACCCCGATGGGGGAGTGCCGGGGACGTGAGATGTGGGATGGGGGTGCAGGATAAAGGGCCCGCGATCGCACATCACAGGTGAATGACGACAGCCGGGATTGCCAATAAAGGAGTTATAGACGAATGCGTGCGGGAGTTAAATTCAAGCCCAAAATATTAGGTTTTGTGTGCCATTGGTGAGCATACGGGGCCGCTGACCTGGCTGGAGTTTCCAGACTGCAATATACAACGGATGTCAGGCTGATTCGCGTGATGTGTTCCGGCAGAGTCGACCTTGAATTTGTTCTCAGGGCCTTCTCCAGCGGGCAAGACGGCGTGTTTATCGGTGGTTGCCGTTTGAATGAGTGCAATTATGTGACGCATGGAAATTACCATGCACTCAACATGGCGCTTCTCTGCAAAAGGATAATGGAATACATCGGGCTGAACCCGGAAAGGCTGGGCATCCGGTTCATGTCTGCCGGGGATGGGATCCTCTTTGCCGAAGTGATGAATGACTTTGGAAAAAAGGTGAAAGCGTTAGGCCCCCTGGGCACGAGCGAAGGAATCGATACCCGTGAGTTGAAAACCAAAATTGAAGAAGTCTCAAAGCTCGTCCCTTATATCAAGATGGCAAAAAGGGAGAAACTGGATACCCGTCTTACAAACCCGGAAGACTATGACGGATTTTTCACCAGCGACGAAATCGAGGCCTTGTTTCGTGAAGCGCCTTCGTACTATATTGATCCGGAAAAGTGCCAGGCGTGTATGATTTGCGCCAAGAAATGTCCTGTAGAGGCAATTGAAGGCGGCAAGAACCGGATTCATGTGATCGATCAGGAGAAGTGCATTAAATGCGGCACCTGCTTTGAGGCCTGTCCCCCCCGTTTCGCCGCGGTGACGCGAATCGTGGGCGGCCCTGTTCCCCCTCCTATTCCTGAGGAGGAAAGGACGGTGGCCAGAAAGAGCAAAAAAGAGTAACCGGGACGAGAGAGATTCTTTGGAGACCCTATGAACGAGAGCGCTGTCAAAATTCGACTCATGAAGGCCGACGATTTCGACGCTGTGGTGGAGATCGACGAGAAGATACTCAAGGCCTCCAGGCCCGAGTATTATGAATCAAAGTTTGAAAAGCTTTTCAAGTCCAAGGATTACCTCCCGGCTTCCCTTGTGGCTGAAGATGAAGACGGGAAGGTGGTGGGGTTTGTCATGGGGGAGATTTACATGGGCGAGTATGGTATTTTTCAGGAAGAAGCCAGACTGGATACCATCGGCGTCGACCCCGGCTGCCAGCATACGGGAATCGGCGAGCAGTTGATGAACGAGTTCATGGATCATTTGAAAAGCGTCGGCGTTCACAAAGTAAACACCCTGGTCGACTGGAATAATTCAAACCTGATCCGCTTCTTCAGCGCGAACCGATTCAGCCCGTCCAAGACCATTAACCTGGAACGAAGCTTTTGATGCGGATTCGGTGATACGGTCCTTTCTCAGATCCCTCGCTTTCAGGATTGTTCTGCCGGTCTTCTAAAATATCCGTCCAAGCCGTTACGCGGATTCGTGCGCATCCCGCACACAGCGGGACTGTGCGAATGAATCCGCATCTGCAGCGGCAGCGCCAACAACAAGACGCGTCTGCATGTCTTCAAAAAACGGGTTCAGAACGGGCCGTCACGCTGTTTTTCGACAATTCAGAATGGCATGGATGTTTTTTTCGGCCCAGTCGTCAATCCTTCTTTCATTTTCAACATAGCTGATAATCCTATCGGATATATGCCGGCCGTTAACCAGGGCCTGTGCGGTCTTCTCTCCGGCTATTTTGGGTTTAAAGGGGTTTGCATACACAATCCCGTCTTCTTCTCCAAAGCCCTTCTGGGTCAATACCCTGGACGCGCCGCTCGTGCCCAGAACAAGGATGCCCCGATCCCCGGGACGTTTGTACTTCTGCGACAGGATATATTCAAAAGCGACCAGGTTCATCCCGTCTTCAAGGGGGGTGACGAGCATGGCATCGACTTCCTTCATAAACCGATAGTTCTGAGGCGAGGGTATCCCTTTGTCGATATGGGTGATCGGAGCGCCCGGCAGTTTCGCATTCATTTTCGAAACCTCTTCGCTCAGTACGGTATTGAGGTATTGATAATGGGGGTTATCCATCCTGCTCGGGATCGATACCTGATAAAAATGGGCATCCTTCTTTAACCCTTTCAATTTTTGGAATGCATGATAGAAGATGTCCAACCGCTCCACCAGCCCCTTGGTATAATCACACCTCTCAAGACCGCCAAAGATATATTTGTTCTGTTTTCTGTCATGTTTGATTTTCCGATAGAGGCTCTCTCTCCCTAATCTATAATTCAATTTGTTCTTTGCCGAAACCTCGGCAAGGATATTATCCACATCCAGACCGATGGGTATCGGCATGATGGTGGTCACCCGATCCTGGTGAAAGATTTCATAGGATTGATCATTTATCCGGATTTCGACGGGAAACCATTCTTCAAGTGCCTCCAGGTAGTGATCGCAGAATTCCTTGGTGTGAAACCCGATAAAATCATTGGCAAGCAGACCCCAGGTCAATTTCTGCAATACACTTTCAACGGATTCCCCGAAGGGCTCATAAATCTGAGTCTTGACCCTTTTTCTCTTGTCTTCCCGAATGAGCCCCTGGATTTCATGAATATTGAAAAAGGGGGTGTGCATGAACTGACCCACATGGATTCTCCTGTTGATCTCACTCGAAAGTCCCCCCTCCTTAAGCAATAAATTGGAAATCTCGGCAATTTGCATCAGGTGATAGTCCTGATTCCAAACCACAACGTCATCTCCTTCTTCCCAGAGTTCTCTGCTCTTTCGAATCTCATCGACGATGGTGTTGGCAAAGGTGACGGCACTGCTTGTATACTGCACGAAATCGTTCTTTTCAAAAAATGGCCTGGGAAACACACCGGTCTTCTTGTAAAAGAGGGGGGCCCGGGTAAGGTGTAAGAGAGGCCAGAGGAAGCCATTGGCGAAGTTGCTGTAATAACTGTGCATATGCCGCGTGTCGAACAAGACGAACCGCATGTAAAAATCATAATTCTGATATCTGAAACGCATCCTGTTGTCGGGTTCAATCTCGATGTGGGGAAAGTGTTTCGGGGCAATCCCGGCCTTGGTCATCCTATTGAATAACCGCGTATAATGACCTCTGGCAACATCGATATCCCTGTCGCCCAATGAGGCGCCAATCCATGTGGTGGTCCAGGCGCCCGGTTTCAAAAGCCCGGACATTGCCTGAACCAGACCCCCGGCTCCGAACTCGGGCGAGTCCGGGAGTTTCCCTGTCTTCAGAGAATTCCGGGCGTCCTTAAGAAACGTTTCTGAAAAGCTGAAGGGCCCCCTGTTTGAAATAATGACCAGGTCGCTCATATGCTGTATCCGATAGTTAGTACCCGAACGGAAACCCGGGAAATCAAGAAGCAGGCAAATGTGAGAATCCGTTTTGTTAAGCTTAAATTTATTCCATCAATTTTCAATATTCAATTCTTCAATATTCAGTGCCTGAACGGGGTTTTCCTTCAGGCACCAGTTACCATATGGGAGTCGGTGCGGCCCGTCTGAGGCGGACGCATTATCGACGCCGCAGGAGGGATGAGGGGTTAATCGAGTTCAATGCGTTCCGATTTACCGTTGAAAAGGGCGAGAATCAAGGTCAGATATTCCCTTAATTGCCGTGTAATGAGGAAATTCTCACGTACAAACTCCTTTGCCGTCTCTCCGATCCTGTCCATGATCTCTCGGTTGTGGAAAAGATATCGAATCCGGAGCGCGGCACCTTCAGGCGTGTTTACCAAAAACCCCGTGTAATGATTTACCACCTGTAACCGAATCCCCCCGGTATCCCCTCCTATCACCGGTTTTTTCTTCCACATGCCTTCGGTGACCGTCAGCCCAAAACCTTCTTTAGTGGATTTCTGTATGACAATGTCTGCGCAGCGTTGAAGGGCGTTGATCGTACGGAATGCGTCCCCGGGCAGGAGGAGCACGTGAATATCCGGATTATCCACGGCAGCCAATCGGACCTCCTGCAAGACTTCTTCCCCTTCGGGATCATCTGTGGCCCCTCCTCCCGCAAGTACCAGCTGCAAGGGGGCAACAAATTTCTTTGCAAGCTGAAACGCGTGAATGACGCCGAGGGGATCCTTAAATCGATCGTAACGAGAAACCTGGAGAATCATCGGCCTTTCAGGGTCGATTTCAAACCGGTTCTGTACGGCTCTGATTTCTTCCTGGGATAATTGAATATTTTTCTCGTGCAGCGGATCGATGCTCGGGGCGATAATATATGCAGGGTGCGGGAGTTGCTGGGCGAAACTTGAGATGGAAAATATGCTTGCATCATATTCTGAGACGAAGTTGCTCAGATATCGCCACACCGGCCTGAAGGGCTTGCTGGCATCCACATGGCATCGCCAGACCCATTTCCCCCTGCGGTTTGGAAAATGTTTGATCAAGGCAGCGGGTTGCGGGTCGTGAACAATAACAAAATCGGCGTCTTCCAATGGCTCTCTCAGCTTTTCGGCTGTTTCTGCATTGGTCTCTTCGTATATCGTGAGATAACTTTCAGGTATACTGACCTGATTCCCCTGGATGGCATTATGAAAGCTCTTCGTACATTGATAAAAGGCGCTTTCGCCGGTGATGACTTCCCACCGGGTTTCGATGCCAAGCTCCTGCATCAGGGGCACCATCTTCTGCAATATTTCGGCAACACCTCCTCCCATCCGGGTCGCGTTAACGTGCACCAGACGGAGTCCTTTCAAAGGCCGGGCCAGCTGCCGTAAATGCTCAATGACATCCCTCCCCGCGATCTCTGCATATTTTTCAAGCAGGCTGCTCTCTTTCACAATTCCTCTTTCTGAAAATAGGTCTCGAAAACCTTTGCCAGCTCCTCACGCAATTTTCTCAAGGAGGTAAAATAAGGACATATGTCATTGATCATCCGGCATAGCACCTGATACTCCTCTCCGGAATTCATCAGCCAATTTTGAAAATCATCCAGAGAGTTGAGACTTCGGCGTCTCGCATCGATAAAATGGTAAAATATCGATCCGACGGATATCCCGGGCATGATATGGAGGAAATCTTCCGGGGTGTTGGCTGTCATCCTGGTATCAAAGACGACAATCTGGTGCTGAATGAACTCGAATTGATCATCTCTTTTGGCCCAGGTGGGAAAGGCGATTTCATCCAGGCTGTCTTCGATTGTTTCGATAAGTTCCGTTCTGATCAGTTCCATTGATCCGAATGTCGTGGGATCTATAACCGCCAGCCTTTCCGCAAGGCTCTTGTTGTTAAGGCTGTGGGCCACCCAATGGGCAAAGTCGTTATGGTATTCGGGATCATTAAAACGAGGCCTCAGCAAACCGCCCCAGAAATGATAATAGATGCTTCCGGGATCGATAGACCGCAAGTGCTCTCGCAGTTCTCGCAAATTTTGAGCCCTTTTTCCGGAGGCAATGGCAATTAATGCACAATCCTTGATGGAAAAGGGAGGTATTTCGGGATTACTCAAGGTAATTTCCTTCTATCCTGTAGATTGGTCATCGAACCGACCCGGCTCAGGCGGATGGGGTGACCCGCCCTGTGTCATGCGTGCCGTGGTCATAAACCGCTTCACCCTTGAACGCTCAGTCTGCAGAATCCTCGAATTCTGAATGTCGAAGAAAAGTATAACAGCTTATATTGACAAAGTAAATGGGTTAAATCCCGTATACGATCCAACCCCTTTATGTATGGAAAAACAGGCGTAGCGCTTGGTTACCGCACCGTTGAAATTCAAGAATGGCGCATCAGGCGAACCGTGGTGTGCTCTCCTTGTTCTTCCGATGGTCAGCATGGTTGCTGCACATGTATTGACAACCTGAGCGCGGAATAATCGTCGGAACCCGGATCCAAAGTGGCCATAATGAGCTGAAAAGTGCATTCATCCAGATCCAAATCATCCCAGCCCAGGGACTGCATCTCCGCTTTCAGTTCCTCAAGGGGGATCCAGGGATCCACGGCAATGATCTGAAGTGCATTCCGGATGCAGGCAGGGATGACGTCGATGGGCAGACCTTTGTCTGACAAGCGGTCTATCAAAGCTCTGATGACGAGGTCCATTTCATATCTCCGGTTCCGTTCTCCAGTCCTATTAATCAGAAGATTGGAAACGCCCTATGCGACGCCTCTAGCTCCTTATTTGTTTCACGGTCTGTCCGATGAAAAGGGGGATCAGGCTCATCCCGAAGATGACCCCCCATCCCGATATGCCGGGGGGCGCCATCTGGAGTGCTGTGGAAATGCCTGGAAGATAGACGGCTGCAACCAGCAACGCAGAACAGAGTCCCAATGCCCCCCACACAAAGGGATTCCGTGTGACGTCGTTGCGTATGAGACGGGATCCCTTATCTCTCATGTTGAACACGTGCCAGAGCCTGGCAAATGCCAGGGTTAGAAAAGACACGGTTACTGCCTTGTCCGTGTCCATCTCCAGCGAGGCAAGTGCGATGTAAAAGGCGACCAGCACGCATGCCGAAATCAAGAACCCGTATCCTCCGATGGCGATCCAATGCCCGCGGGTAAGAATCGGCTCCTTTGAATCGCGGGGCGGGCGGTTCATTTTAGAAGAATCCCCTTCCCCCACACCCAGCGCCAGGGCAGGAAAGACGTCGCCGATCATGTTCAAATAAAGGATCTGTAACGGCAGGAGGGGCAGAGGCGCCCCGGCCAGCAGTGCAAATGCGACGATCATCACTTCGCCCACGTTGCCTGAGAGGAGAAACAGAATAAATTTCCGGATGTTGTCGAAGATGGCCCGTCCCTGCTGAACAGCCACCACAATGGACTTGAACGCGTCATCCTTCAATACAACATCTGCGGCCTCCCGTGCCACCTGTGTCCCCCGCCTCCCCATGGCCACGCCGATGTCCGCCTTCTTAAGGGCAGGCGCATCATTAATCCCGTCGCCTGTCATCGCCACGATAGCGCCGTTTTTCTGATGAAGCGCAATCAGGTCCAGCTTCTGTTTTGGACTCACCCTGGCGAAAATAGACGCCTGTAAGAGTCTATTGCGTTGATCCTGGGAAAGCTCATCCGGATCTCCTATATCTTTACCGTGGATCACCCCGGTTCCATCTTCGTCCGTCAGGTTCAGCACGGAACCGATATACCTCGCCGTCACCGGCTGATCCCCGGTAACCATGATTACGCGGATGCCGGCCTCCCGACAGGCCTGAATAGCGCCCGCCACATCTTTCCGCGGCGGGTCCACGAGGCCGAGAAGGCCGAGGAAGACGAGATTCTCATACGGTTTCTCATCCCTCGATTCCGTATGCTTGGTTGCCACAGCCAGTACCCTGAGACCTTCTTCGGCCATCCGTCCGTTGGCATCCAGCCATCTTTCCCGCGTTTCCTTGTTCAGTTCCGTATCTCCCTCTCCGGTTCGCATTCGGGTGCACACCTCCAGCACCGCCTCGGGCGCCCCCTTCACGGCCACGAGATATTGGCCGTTGACCTTATGAAATGTGGCCATCATCATAACGTCCGGGTCAAAGGCCTCTTCCCGTTCCTCGGGCATGGACTGGAGCAGGTCGGCCCGGGGCCATCCCGCGCCCAGGCCGGCTTTGAGGAGCGCAATCTCCATCGGATCCCCCACCCCGTCCCCGTTTTCTCCGGAGGATTGCCGCCCCAGGTCCGCATTGTTACAGAGGACCCCCACCTGCAGGGCCTCCCGTAATACAGTATCATCGGAAGGATCCACTTCCTGATCGCCTGACAGAAATCGGAAATCTTCCCCCGCTGTCCCCCGGATCTCGATTTCCTCTATTTCATTCCGATGTTTTGACGGCAGGAGGAGCTGAGAAAGGGTCATTCGGTTTTCCGTCAACGTACCCGTCTTGTCGGTACATATGATGTTTGTGGCGCCCAGGGTCTCCACGGCAGAGAGGCGGTTTATCAATGCATTGCGGCGAGACATCCGCCACATCCCCCTGGCCAGGGCAACCGTGGCGACAATCGGCAGCCCCTCGGGAATGGCCGCAACGGCAAGGGCGATGGATGTCTCGATAATGAGGAGAATCTCCCTTTGAGCAATCAGACCGGTGACGATCAATAATGCCGCAATGGCCAGGGTAATCCAGATGAGCCGGTAGGCCAGGCTGTTGAGACGTTTCTCCAGGGGGGTCAGTTCCTCTTCAGCCTCCTGGGCCATAGAGGCGATGCTGCCCAACTCGGTCTGCATCCCCGTGGCGGTCACGATTCCCCGTCCGGAGCCAATGGTTACCGCAGTCCCCTTAAAGACCATGTTGCGTCGTTCGGCCAACGGCGTGTCCTTCTCCAGCTGGGAGATCTCTTTGGAAATTGCCATGGATTCACCCGTGAGGGAAGACTCATTGGTCTGAAGTCTGGATGCCTCAAAAAGCCGCAGATCGGCGGAGACCACGTCTCCGGCCTCCAGGTGAGCGATGTCGCCGGGGACGAGATCCCTTCCTGGGATTTCCCGAAGTTCTCCTTCCCGGAGGACCTTGGCCGTGGCGTGACCCATGCGATGAAGCGCCTCCATAGACCGGACCGCCTTCAGTTCCGTAAAAAACCCGATGAGACCGTTGATCACAATGGCTATGGCGATGGAGACGCCTTCCAGCAAGCGGCCGAAGGAAAATGAAAGGCCCGCAGCCAGCACCAGGAGGGCCACAATGGGGTTTTTGCCCTGGTTCCACAGGATCACCCATGCGGATTTTTTAGGGGTGGTCTTGAGAAGATTGGGTCCGGCCCGGCTCCGCCGCTTTTTCACCTCCGCAGGCCCCAGGCCTTTATCCGCAGAAACCCTCAGCGCCTCGGCCACCTCTTCCCAGGGGGATGCCCAGGGTGCTTTCAAGGAGTGTTCTGAATTATTCGTCATGATCTTGAAGACCCAAAATGCTCTCTGCCCAAAGGAATTTATATGAAATTCGGCTCAGGTGGTGCCGGTTATTGGATATCGGGCATGGTTACCCGTTAATGGGCAACAGGGTTGGACCTGTGTCAGTAAGTTCTCCGCGTGGTGTCCCGCAAGGCGGGATTGCCACCAAAGATTCTAAGGCGGACAGGCGCCCGCAACCGAACAGGTTTCACCTAAGTCCCGGAAGCGTTCCGGACGCCCGTGGGGGCCTCTGCCCAAGAGCTGCAAAAACCGAATACAGCTCCTGGGGACGGCAGCAGGGCTTTACAATACAGTCTGTTCCAGCCCCAAGCACAGCCTTTCATGGGACCGTATGTCCTTGCTGCCTTTCCGTAAACATTATTCGGAGCCCGGGGGCGGCCGCCGAACGATACGACCGCATTTTATTGCAGCTCTTGGGCAGAGACCCCCACGGGCAAACTTCTTTGCACGGTGCAGAGAAGTTACGGACAAAAAGTCTAAAGCGGATACCCGCAACCAATCCCGCCAGGCGGGACTCACACCCCAGTACCATTTTCCGAAGCTACGGGGTAAACAAAGACACAAAGCACACAAAGGATTTTTTTTGAAAATAAACGGGAACATGCCCTTTTCTCTGTGTTCTTTGGCTCCGTGTGAGTCTATAAAATAAGGTATACCGGGATACAAACAGCTTTACTCAGTGGCCGATTCCTGATACTGCTCCAGGTCGATAAACAGCTGATATTCATTGCCGCCTTTGCCCCTGGTCACCTTAAACCCGAATTCCCGGGCCAGTCCCAGCATCTGGGTGTTTTCTGCAAGAACAGTCCCATAAAGGGTTTTGATCCCGTATTCCTTTCCCACGCGAAGGCACGTCCGGAGAAGTTTCCTGCCGATCCCTTTTCCCTGCCAGGCATCTCCCACCGCCACGGAAAATTCCGCTTCCTCATTATCCGGACCGGCGATTGCCCGGGCCACTCCCAGCATTTCATCTTCCCCCGCTTCCCGACGTAATGCCACCAGGGCGATATGACGATCGTAATCGATCTGGGTCAGTTGAATCAGGAGATCATTGGACAGGGATTTCATCGGTATGAAAAAGCGCTGATACCGGCTTTTCATGGACATGTTGTCGAAGAGATCCAAGAGGAGGGAGGCATCTTCGGGTCTGATGGGTCGAATAAAGATCTCCACGCCCCCGGAGGTTACCTCCTGGAATTCATACTGTTCAGGGTAGGGGCTGATCACCAGGTGGAGGGGGGAAGGCGTATCGGATTTTTTTATCAGAACCCGGGCGTCCACAGCATAGGGCTTTCCATCCTTTACAATTACCGGATTCATGTCCAACTCCGCAATCTCCGGAAAATCCACCAAAAGATGAGAAAGACAGACGATCAACTTTTCGAGGAGGGACATGTCGGCCGGGGGGATGTTGCGAAATCCGTTGAGAAGGGTAAAGGCCTTTGTAGGTTCCATGAGCCTTCGCGCAAGTGTCCGGTTCAGCGGCGGCAATCCCATCTCCCTGTCGCCGAGGACTTCGGCAAAGATGCCCCCCAGACCGAAGACGATCACCGGCCCGAAATTCGGGTCCTTGACCGCGCCCACCAGAAGCTCCACATCGGGATTTTTTATCATGGACTGGAGCGTCACACCCAGAATCTCGGCCTCAGGATCGTATGCATGGGCACTGTTCATGATCTTTTCATAGGCCTCGCGGACTTCCTGGTCGCTTCCAAGATCCGTCAACACCCCTCCGGCTTCGGTTTTGTGAGAGATATCCGGAGAGAGCACCTTCATCACCACGGGATATCCTATTTCTGAGGCCAAACCGACGGCCGCCTCCGGTGATCCCGCCGTCTCCGTCCGGTTGACCGGGATCCCGTAGGAAGAGAGGAGCCGTTTGGATTCGGTTTCCGTGAGAAGGCATTCCCCCTTTTCCAGCGCTTTCCCGATCACCTCCCTGGCGGAATCTTCGTCCGCAGCAACATCTCGTAAAAGTTTGGAGGGGATCTCCTGAAGCAGTTTCAGGTTCCGTGCATATTTGTCGAGAAACATGAAAGAACGGATGGCACGTTCCGGGGTATCATATGTGGGAATGCCCGCCCTGTTAAGGACATGCCTCCCCTCCTCCACGTCCGCGCCCCCCATGAGGGCGGTAAATACCTGGAAAGATCTCTTTTGCAGGCCCTTTCCCAGGGTCCGGGCCACCTCGGTGGGATTGGTCATGGCCTGAGGATTGACAATGACGAGCATGCCGTCGATCTCCCCGGCCTTGAAGCAGCATTCGGCCGCCTTTTCATACCGCTCGGCCGTAGCATCCCCCAGGATATCGATGGGATTTCCGTGACTCCAGTGGGGCGGCAGGATTTTATTGAGCCCGTTCATGGTTTCCCGGCTCAAAGGGCTGAGTTCCAGTCCATATTCTTCTATGGCATCTGCTGCCATTACGCCCGGACCGCCTGAATTTGTAATCACCACCAACCGTCGTCCCGAAGGGAGGGGCTGTTTGGCCAGCAACTCTGCGCAGTCGAAGAAATCCTGCAGGGTATCGACCCTCACCGCTCCCGCCCGTTTAAATGCCGCCTCGTACACCGTATCCTCTCCGGCCATGGCGCCGGTATGGGATGCTGCGGCCCGGGCCCCTGCCTTTCCTTTTCCGGCTTTCAGAATCACGATCGGTTTTACACGCGACACCGCACGCGCCGCACTCATGAATTTGCGAAAATGGGTCAGGCTTTCGATGTAGAGGAGAATACTTTTTACTTCAGGATCCATTCCCAGATAATCGATCAAATCTCCGAAATCCACATCCAGCATGGCGCCGATGCTCACGAAATATCTGAACCCCATGTGCTCTTTCAAAGAGAGATCGAGCATGGCGGAGCAGATGGCGCCGCTCTGGGAAATAAAGGCAAGGTTCCCTTTTGGCACCATGTGAGCGGCAAAACTGGCGTTCAGGTTCCGATCCGGACGTATGATGCCCATGCAGTTGGGGCCGATAATCCGAAGCCCGCCTTTTCTGGCCTCTCTGTCAATTTCCTTCTCCAACTCGAGACCTTCCGGTCCGGTCTCCCTCCCGCCGGCGGAAATAATAATGGCGCCCCCGACCCCCGTTTCCACGCACTCCTTGACAATTTCCGGCACCGTGGCGATCGGTGTTGCGATGATTGCAAGGTCCACATCCTGTTTTGCCATGGAGAGGGCGGGGTATGTTTTGATGCCCATGATCTCGGAATGCTTGGGGTTTACCGGGACGATCCGGCCCTCGTATCCGCCCCCGGTCAGATTTTCCATTAGGGCGAAGCCGATGCTCCCCTGACTGGGGCTTGCCCCTATTACCGCCACGGATTCCGGTTTGAATATTTTATCAAGATTGAAAAGTCCCATGAGTTCTCCCTTGTCCGCTTCACCGCGCCGGACAGCCAACAGAATCAAGGCATTCTTTAAAATAGGGTATAGTCTTGTTTGTGGAGTTTACTTCACCCCGGGAATAAGTAAATGGGGTAGATCCTGTATATCCGGACACCCCATCCCCCACCGTAGTTACAGCCCTATCAAGCCTCGGTGCCGGCATATCCGATTTTCCTTTGGACCCATCCTCCTTTGCGGGAGAAATACCGCATGGACCCTATTCCCATTTCCCGATGGAGAGGATAAAAGAATTCGAAAGACAGTTTATGGTTGACACCAGTTCCTGACAGCAAAGGAGTAACCAAATGGCAGATGTCATGAGCCAGACGGATATGGAAAACTTAAGAGAGACCCTCATGAGGAGACGCGAAGAAATCTTCAAACTTCGAGAAGGTTTTGACACCTCCTGGAAAGAACTGCAGGAAAAAGAAGTAGAGCTTGAGGAGACTGCTGAAAAGAGACAATTATCCCTGGGCCTCGAGCAACTGGATGAGCAGGAGGCGCGGGAAATCGAGGCCATCGATACGGCCCTGCGCCGGATGGAGACCGGCGATTACGGGGTATGCCGGGTCTGCGGAAAGCCCATCTCACCAAGGCGCCTGAACGCCTTGCCATGGACGCAGCACTGTACCCGGTGTGCAAAGACGCGGAAAGAAGGGTTAGACATGTCGGTTTCCCCCGAGACAGGTGAGACCGGGCTGCCGTCGGATTTTGAAGGGATGTCCGATGATGAACTGAAAACGCTCATCAATGAAAAACTGAAGGATGACGGCAGTATTGAGCTGGAAGATCTTCAAATCGATGTGGACAAAGGTGTGGTTCGCATGGAGGGTTCCCTGCCCAGTGAAGCATCCCATGAAATCCTGATGGAAATACTTCAGGACACCCTGGGGTTTCACGAACTTGAGGACCACGTGCGGATTGAAGGTATCTCCCGGCAAAGGGAGGATCGCGATCGTCCGGCAGACCTGAAAAAAACAGAAGAGGAGGAACTGCTGCAGGGCGAGGACATTAATGAAGAAGTGTTTCATTCGAGCAAATCCGGAAAGCCTGTCAGCCCTCCGGATGAGTTCATACCGGAAAACGTGCGATGAGACGATCCTATGAAGGTCCTTCCGAAAGCATTTCCTCATAGAGCCTTTCCGTATCCTCCCTTCGGCAGAGTTCAGTTCCCGGCGTCATGACGGCGGCGGCGCCTGCCGCCATACCGAATCGGACGGCATTCAGGAGGGGCTCGCCACGTTCCAGCGCAAGGACCATGCCGCCCACCATGCTGTCTCCTGCCCCCACTTTACTCTTGATCGGTACGGTGGGGACGCGCAGGCGTTCACAGCCGTCTTTCGAGACCAGGAGCGCACCTGCCGCCCCGAGAGAGACTACAAGCGCTTCGCTCTGTCCCTTTTGAACAATCTGCTCGGCCAGGGTCACCTGACACGATTCCTGATCGATCTTTGTATCCGACAGGGCCTCGAGTTCGCGGAAATTGGGTTTTATCATGTAGAGGCCTTCCTCCACCGCAATACGGAGAGGCTCTCCGGTGGTATCCAGAATGAGCCTGATATGCCGGTCTTTTGCCAGACGGGCAAGCCGCCCGTAGAAATCATCCGGGGTCCCGGGAGGAAGACTGCCGCTGGCCACCATATATTCGGGTGCGGGATCCACCGCCGATATGCTTCCAAGGCACTGCTTCCATTCTTCTTCAACCACCATCGGCCCCGGCATTCCGAACCGGTATTGCTGGCCGGTGGCCTTCTCATACACCATGAGGTTTTCGCGGGTCATGCCTTCGATCGGCATCCTCTGGCAGACTATCCCTTCCTGATCCAGCAGCATATCCAGCATTCGGCCTATCTGACCTCCTGAGAGATAGATGAGCGTGGATGTCCCGCCGAGCTTATGGACGGCCCGGGAGACATTAACGCCCCCGCCCCCAGGCTCATAGACGGGTTCTTCACAACGCAATTTCCGTTCGGCCACCACATTTTCGATGCTTGAACTCTTGTCGATGCAGGGGTTCATGGTCAAAGTCAATATGGACATGCGAGTCCCTCCCTAAAGCGACCTGACGGCCGCAACCAAACAGGTTTCACCTAAGTCCCGGAAGCGTTCCGGACGCCCGTGGGGGTCTCTGCTCAAGAGCTGCAATAAAATGCGGTCGTATGATTCGCCATGGGCCGTGCACTCTCTTACGCATCATGTTCCATGGCCTCGAATCCGGACACAATATCCAGCAGTTCCTCTGTAATGGACATCTGCCGCTGCTGGTGGTACTGCATATTGAGTTCTTCCATCTGGTCCCGGATGTTCCGTTCCGCCCCCTGCATGGAGGCCAGACGACTGGCGTTTTCGCTGGCCAGGGATTCTGCAAAGGCGCGAAAAAGGGAAACAAAGAGGTACTGCCGGATCAATGCCGAAAACAGGGGGTCCCAGTCCATGGTAAACATGGGGAGACATCGGTTGGGCCACTGTTTTTCCCGCACCTTCGAGAGCCATGTCCTGTCCACCGGCAACAGGTGCATGGTGTGGGGCCGATAGGATGCGCCGGAGAGGTGTTTACTGTAAAACAGAAATACCTGGTCCAGGCCCCGCTCTTTGTGCCAACCCTCAATGGTCATCAGAATGTCCTGGACCAGGGGTGTTATGCCGCTCACAGAGCCGGGCGCGGACAATGCCACATCCACCGGCTGATCCGCATCCTCAAGCCTCCCCCTGACACGCTCACCCAGGGCCATGATCATCCGATTTTGATGCGCCACCTGAGAAAATCGTCCCATTTCATCGAGCGCGTGTGCGACGATCTGATCGTTGAGCTGCCCGCACATCCCCTGGTCGGAGCCGAACACCACCGCCCCCAGTTGATCCTTCGGCCCGGCCCGGGCCCCCACCGTCATGTGGGGACGGTCCCGAAGGGCAACGCGAAGGGCCATCTCCACGGTCTGATTGTAATCGCCGAGGGATTCCACAGCCCGTTCGAACTGCCGGATCCTGACCGCGGCCAGGGCCTTCATGGTTTTCACCACGGATTGCAGATCTTTGGTGCTTTCAATCCGCTGTTTCAGTTCCTCCAGGGTTTCCATAAGCAAGTGCCCAACCGAGAAAAACAGAGATCAGATGTCAGAGGTCAGAAAAAAACGATACATCCCACATCCTGCATCCCCATTCTAAACCGCATTCGCCGCCGTCTCTTTCAGGGCCTCCATATCGTTTTGGCTGATTTTTTCACCCTGTTCGATCCGGTGACAGAGATCGCCCAGGTTTTTCGTCGCCGCCTCTCGTATCCGTCTCTCCGCCCCGGCCATCTTTTCAGGGGCGGTCGAATCCAATACCCCCTCGTTCACGGCCACCAGTACGGCGATCTGCTCGGCCACCCCCATGGGGGCATACTGAGGCTGTTTGAGGACCTCGCGCACCCGGCGGCCCCGTTCCAGGGTCTTGCGGGTATCCTCATCCAACTGGGTGCCGAACCGGGCAAACGCCTCCAGTTCTTCAAACTGCGAATAGGATAATCGAAGATCGCCGGCCACGGCCCGATAGGCGCTGAGCTGGGTCTTGCCGCCTACGCGGGATACGGACTTCCCCACGTCGACGGCAGGGAGGATCCCTTTCTGGAACAGGTCCGGCGAGAGATATATCTGGCCGTCGGTAATGGAAATCAGGTTGGTGGGGATATAGGCGGAGATGTTCTGGGCCTCTGTCTCAATAATCGGGAGGGCCGACAGCGACCCCCCGCCCAGTTCCTCGCGAAGATGGGTGGAACGTTCCAGGAGCCTCGAATGGATATAGAAGATGTCGCCGGGATAGGCCTCCCTCCCGGGTGGACGACGGAGAAGAAGGGAGAGTTCTCTGTATGCCCGTGCATGCCGGGTGAGATCGTCGAAGACCACCAACACATTCCTCCCCTGTTCCATGAAATATTCACCCACGGTCATGGCCGCGTAGGGCGTGACAAATTGAAGGCCGGGAGGGTCTTCTTCGGTGGCCACCATCACCATGCTGTGGTCCATGGCCTCGCCCTGATGCAGATCGGCAATGACCTTTGCCGCGGCCGAGGCGCGTTTGCCGATGGCGCAATAGATGCAGAGCACGTCCGTGTCCTTCTGGTTGATGATGGTATCCAAGGCGATGGCGGTCTTGCCTGTCTGGCGGTCTCCGATGATCAGTTCCCTTTGGCCCCGGCCGATGGGAATCAGGGCATCCACCACCTTGATCCCGGTCTGAAGGGGGACGGTGACGGGGAGACGGTCCATGATGGGATGCGCAGGCCGCTCAACAGGAAGTCGCTTCGAACCATGTATCGGCCCCCGGTTGTCAAGGGGACGTCCCTGGGCATCGATGACCCGTCCCAACAGGTCATCGCCTACGGGGATGTCCAGCACCCTGTCCGTGCGCCGCACCTCATCACCGGCCCCCAGATCCTCGCTTTCATCAAGGAGTACAATCCCCGCCTCATGAGGCGCCACATCAAAGGCCATTCCCAAACGCTCACCGGGAAAGCGAAGGAGTTCCCGGGACCGAACACCCTGCAGGCCCGCAACACGAACCACACCCGGTCCCAGGAAACTGATCACGCCTACCTCCTGAAGCCCCAATCGGGTTCGGTGGGATTTCAGGGCGTCCGCCATAACATCAAACACGTTATGGAGAGCTGCTCCCATCTCATCGGCTTCAGCCTTCACCATTTCCTCGTCCCCCGCCCTTATCCCCTTTGGCTTTCTTCTCTTCAGCGGCGTCAGCGTCTTCTTCTCTTGCCTCTTGCTTCAACATCGATCGTGTCTTGTCTTCCAGGTCCCGCATATAGTCCTCAAGACTCCAGGCCATTTTCTCTCCCCCGCTCTTGAGTTCAATTCCAAGGATGATCTCAGGATCCTCCTTATACCTGACCTCCGCATCCTCTGAAATCAGTTCATGAACGGCCGTCGTGATCTCTTGACGTCGGGTGTCGGGGATTTCGAATCCGCTTCGAACCGTTGCAATGTTGCCGTCCGCCTTGACGGCCTCGGCCATCTTTTGTCGTTCTTCCTTTTTCACGTGCCTCATTTCCCGGACAAAGACATGGGCAACCCGTTCTTCCAGATCTGCATCGGCCAGATCCCTCAGGGCGCGGCGGGACAGGGCATAGACCTGCTGACCGGCCAGCTCTTTCAACTCCCTGAGAAAGGCCGCCTTCTCCCGATGCACGGATTCCTGCCACTTTGACCGCAGGTTCTCCACATCGCTGCGGGCCTGCCGGGTCAGTTCCTTACGCTGATGCTCAGCCTCTTCCCTGGCATTGTCCAATATCTCTTTTCGTTTCTCTTCAATCTCCCGGTTCTTCCGGCGATAGTTCTCCGCCTCCTCTTCACTCTCCTTTTTCATTTCTTCAGCCGATTCCAGGCGGGAATGGACCTTTTCCTCGCGCGCGTCCATGGCCCGGATGACCCGGTCGTAGAGGAAGTATTTGAGCAACGCCACCAGGATAAGAAAATTGACGATCTGGGCGACGACGGTGAACCAGTCGATGAGCACGGCTTATCCTCCTGCCTTGGAGACCACATGGTCCCAGAAGGGGTTGGCAAACAACAGAATCATGGAGACCACGAAGGCGTAAATGGCCGTGGACTCGATCATGGCCAGACCCACAAACAGGGTCCGCGTAATCCTGTTGGCTTCATCCGGTTGCTGGGCCATGGAACTCAACGCCTGGGCCACAGACCGGCCCTCGCCGAGGGCGGGACCGATGGCGCCGATGCCGATGGTGAGTCCGGCGGTGATCACGGAGGCCATTCCGATTAGCGAAATACTGTCCATTATGAATCTTCTCCTTTCTCTTGTTCCGGGTTATCTTTCTTCTGTTCTTGAATCCGTGTCGCCGATGCAATATAGACCATGGCGAGCACCGCAAAGATATAGGCCTGAATCACGCCGGTAAGGAGGCCCAACGCATGCATGACAATGGGAAATATAAGGGGCGTAATGGCCAGAAGGATGGCGACGATCTTTGTACCGCTCATCATATTTCCGAACAACCGGACCGCAAGGGCCAGGGTGCGGGACACCTCGCCGATGATGTTAAAGGGAAGCATGAACGGCGTGGGCTTGATATATTGCCTTAAATAGCCCCGAAGGCCACGGCGCAGAATGCCGTAAACAGGAACGGCCGCAAATACGCACACGGCCAGTCCTGCCGTGGTGGAGAGGGATGACGTGGGCGCCACATATCCCGGGATAATGGAGAGGATATTGGAGATCAGGATGAACAAAAACAGGGTCCCCACAAAATAGAGGTAAGCGTCCGGCTCCTGCTGACTGATCTCGCGGATCTCCTTTCGTATCCCGTCCACCACGACTTCCAGGAGGTTCTGCCATCGTGACAGGCGCACATCCGCTGACAACCGCCGTGTGATCAACCAGGAACCGATCACCATGAGGGCCATCACCAGCCATGTAAATGCGATGGTCGCGTTGATGGAAACCGGTCCCCATTGCCAAAAGATCACCTGATCCGGGCTGATATCCTTTATGGTCATAAAATCCACTTCGTCTTACCTCCAGAAAACTCAAAGCTGAAAACTCAAAGCTGAAAGCTCAAAGCTGAAAGCTGAAAGCTGATAATCAACAGTCCCAAACGCGGAACTCGGAACGCGGAGCGCGGAAGATGAAACAACATCTCACATCGCACATCCCAAAGAACAGAGATCAGAAGCCAGAGGTCAGAAAAAAAATTGCTCATCCCCGACCTCTAATCCGGTCTCAACCGCCGAACCATCAAGAGGCGGATCACCATGACGCCCAACAGCGCAGCCATGAGCCGCTCCCATTCCCCTCCCATGACCACATAGAATGCGCCCAGGGACAGGCCTGTGCGCACCAGTAAGCTTAACAGGGTCAACCGCGCCGGATGGTCATCCGTGGCGAGTCGCCTGACCGTCCACCACAGGCCGCCGAAGTAAAAGGCCCCGATGCCCGCACCTGCTGCAAACGCCAATAAGAGATGAGAAATATGCTCCGTCATCGCGCTTCTCCATCCAAAAACCGGCTATTCAAAAGGGATCGCACCACCGGGGGGGACAGGATGCATGTGGCGGCTGAGACCACCACCATGGCGGCGTACGCATGGGAAGGGACCGCCCATTCTCCCAGGCTGAGCCCTTTGTGCATGATCACCATGGCGATTTCCGCTCTCGGGACCATACTCGTCCCGATAAGGAGGGCGCCCGCTATCCCGCCCATCAGAAACATGGGTACGCCGTTCGCTATCAGTTTACTCAATATGGCCATAACCAGAAGAATGCCGCCCATTCCCAGGGCTGTGTCCATAACGGCGGGGTCCAGGGCCAATCCGATTCCAATAAAGAAAAAGGGGCTGAGAAGCTCATATAAAGGGAGAAAGGAAGATTCCATCTTTACACTGTCCGGGTCTCGACTGAAGACCAGCCCGGCGAAAAAAGCGCCGATAGCCAGAGAAAACCCGAGCAGGTCTGCCAGGGCGGCAATCATCAGTCCTATGGCCACAACCACGAGCATGGGATCCGGTGGAGGTTCCAGATTTCGAAAGAAATGGGTCAACCCTTTTTCGGCATACCGGCTGAATAGAAAACATAATGTTCCGAACCCGATCAGCTTAATCAAGAAGAGGCCGAGGACACTGGAGATCATTGGCAGCCAGTCAGGGGGTGAGCCGGACTTCAGGCTGGGGAGGACGGCGAAAAGCATGGCCATGAGTACCACGGCGGAGATATCATCCATTTCCGCCACATCGACCAGGAGTTCGCCCCGGGGAGTGTTCAACATTCCGGATTCCTCCCATACGGCCACGGATATGCCCACGCTGGTGGCGGTAAACGCGGTTGCAATGACGAGGCTCGCGACCCAGTGGTAATGGAGCATGTAGAAGGCCGTGGCGAAACCGATAAGGCCGGTGATAATCACATTGGCGATCCAAATGACGCTCGCACGGCGGAGCTGGCCCAGCAGACCCCGGAGATTGCTCTCCAGCCCGACCCGAAACAGAAGCGTAAACAGCCCTATTTGCGCTAAAAACCCAAAGATCTCTTCACAGCCGATGGTGAAAAATCCGAGGTAATCGTCTGCCAGCCGAATGAAGAAACCGAGGATCAGAAACCCCACCAGAGAAGGCACACTGGTCCGATCCAATCCTGATTTGATCAACATCACCAGGAAGATGACGCTGCCGACCATGAGGATGACAAGCGGATAATTCAGTTCGTATTTACTCACGCCCGCTCTCCCGTTTCACCCAGTACCATGCATTCACACACCCTATGATGACCCCTATGACGAGACACATGAGGGTCCAGGACCGGGGACCGGGCCAGGTCTTATCGATCCAGATGCCGATGGCGATGCCGCCCAGGGTAGGAATGGCCACGGACCATCCCACGAGGCCGAACATCCCCAGCCCGAACCAGACACTTCGGTCCCCTTCCTTTCTCGCCTGGACCTTACGCGCTTCCTTTTTTCTCACTTCTTCCGAGAAATCTTTAGGATTATCTTTTTTCATTTACAAAGGGCCCTCACCCCCGTCGCTGGATCTCCAAAAAGCGCCGGACAAAGCCGGCCTCTATTTTCGCCATGGCGGAACGGGCTGTCTTTTCCCGATCGTCCAGAACCTTAAATGTGTCCTCTACGGTTTTTCTCAACCGGCCAAGCTCCGTCCCCCGCATGGCGTTTCTCGTGGAAACCCATACATTCTGCCCCTCTTTCACCAGCACCCCTTCATCCACTGCCACGAAAATTTCCTCGCCCTCTTTTGACTCGAAAGAGAGGAGTCCGGGGACCAGGGCCGTCACAAAATCAATATGTGCGGGGAGCAGACAAAAAAATCCATTTTGCGCCTCTGCGGTTACCTTGCCTACCTCTTCATCGAGGAGGACTTCAGTGGGAAGCAGTACTTTCAGACGCATGTAATTCCCCCTTTCGGGAAAAGGCTCGAGGCGTTAGGCCCAAGGCGTCAGGCACCCGATACCCGATACCCAAGGGAATTTAGGCTTCATCGATCTTGCCGATCATGTAAAGGGACCTTTCTGGATAATCGGCGAATTCATCGTTCAGGATCCGCTCGCACCCATCAAGGGCATCCTCCAGATCCACCATTTTGCCCTCATGACCCGTAAACTGTTCAGTGACAAAAAACGGCTGCGTCAAAAACCGCTCCAGCCTGCGGGCCCGATACACGGTTCGCCGATCCTCCTGGGAGAGTTCTTCAATCCCCAGCATGGCAATGATATCTTTGAGATCCTCATACTCTGCAAGGGTATTGCGCACCTTCTGAGCAATGGCGTAGTGTCGTTCTCCCACCATGTGGGGCACCAGCATTTTGGACCCGGACTGGAGCGGATCAATGGCCGGGTAAAGCCCCTCGCTGGCCTTTTTACGGGAAAGGACGATGGATGCCGACAGATGGCCGAAGGTGTGAACCGCGGCCGGGTCCGTGAAATCATCGGCCGGCACGTATACCGCCTGAATGGAGGTAATGGCGCCTGTGGAGGTGTTGCAGATTCTCTCCTCCAGTCCGGCCAGTTCCGTCCCCAGGGTGGGCTGATATCCGAGCCGTGACGGAAGCTGTCCCAGAAGTCCGGAGACCTCCATGCCCGCCTGGACAAAACGGAAAATGTTGTCTATCAGGAGGAGCACGTCCTGCCGGATCTCGTCCCGGAAATATTCCGCCATGGTCAGGGCCGCATGCCCTACCCGGAATCTGGCCCCCGGCGGCTCGTTCATCTGGCCGAAGACCATGACCGTGTTCTCCAGGACCCCGGCCTCCTTCATTTCGCGGTACAGCTCTTCGCCCTCCCGAACCCGCTCGCCGATTCCGCAAAAAAGGCTGACCCCCTCATGCCCGCCCACCATGTTGTTGATCATCTCCATGATGAGGACCGTTTTGCCCACCCCCGCGCCGCCGAACAGGCCGGCCTTTCCCCCAAGCTCAAGGGGCGACAGGACATCAATGGCCTTGATGCCGGTGGTGAAGATCTCTGATGCGGTGGATTGCCTGTGCAGGGGCACCGGCGCCTGATGAATGGACTGCCACTCTCCGCCCGTGACAGGGTCCCCCCTGTCAATGGTCTCCCCGAATACATTGAATACCCTTCCCTTCAATCGCTTTCCCACCGGCACCTTCAGCGGATGGCCCGTATCCGTGATGGGAGACCCTTGAGCCAGCCCCTGCTCCGAGGTGAGGGCGACGCCTCGAACCTGTTCGGCGCTCAGGTGGGTCACCACCTCGATGATGATGTCCCCGTCATCCCCTGCCCGCAACACATTGAGCAGGGATGGAAGCCGTTCGGGAAAATGGGCATCCACCACGCTCCCCCGGACGGAGAGAACGGTCCCGATGTTTTCACCCTCGGAATGCCGCCTTTCGTTCATTCCACTTCCCCCAGCGTTCTGCGATTCCACATCCCACATCCCCTGTTCGAGTCCTACTTTCTTTCCACCTCTGCAACGCGTTTTTTCACCTCGATGACGCTGTCCGGGTTCAGGGATATGGAGTCAATCCCCTCCTCCACGAGAAAGGCGGCGAAGTCCGGATAGTCGCTGGGCGCCTGCCCGCAGATCCCCACCTTTGTCTGTTTCTTGTGAGCGGCCTCAATCAGCCTCCGGATCTCTTTCTTGACGGCCTCATTCCGCTCATCAAAGAGGTCTGCCAGCTCCGCAGCGTCACGATCCACTCCCAGGACCAGTTGGGTGAGATCATTGGATCCGATGGAAAACCCGTCAAACCGTTCGGCGAATTCCTCGGCCAGGCTCACATTGGAGGGAATCTCGCACATGACATAGACCTCCAGGCCTTTGTCCCCGCGAATGAGATCGTTGTGCGCCAGGACCTCCAGGACCCTGTCCGCCTCTTCAAGGGTTCTGCAGAAGGGGATCATGATAATGACATTGGTCAGCCCGATCTCTTCCCGGACGCGCTTGACGGCCCGGCATTCCAGTGCAAAGCCTTCACGATATTTGTCACTGTAATAGCGGGAGGCCCCGCGAAAGCCGAGCATGGGGTTGTTTTCCCTTCCTTCAAACTCCCTCCCTCCGATGAGTTCGGCATATTCGTTGGTCTTGAAATCGCTCATTCGTACGATCACCGGATCCGGATACTGGGAAGCGGCGATCTTTGCAATCCCCCGTGACAGGTGATCCACAAAATACTCGGTCTTGTCCTCGTATCCCCGGGTAAGCCTGTCGATCTCCTTTTTCGCCTCCTTGTCTTTCAGGGCCTTAAAGCGGACCAGGGCCATGGGATGGATCTTGATGATGTTGTTGATGATGAATTCCATCCTGGCCAGCCCGATCCCTTCACAGGGCAGTCGCCACCAGCGGAAGGCGGCCGCGGGACTGGCGATGTTCATCATGATGCGGGTCCGGGTCTCCGGGATATCCTCCAGGTTCACCTCCTCCTCCTCGAATTTCAGGATCCCCTTGTAAACATATCCTTGGTCTCCTTCGGCGCAGGAGAGGGTGATTTCCTCGCCTGTCTTGAGGACCTCGGTGGCCTCTTCGGTTCCGACGATGGCAGGTATTCCCAGTTCCCTGCTGACAATGGCCGCATGACAGGTGCGGCCTCCGTGGTCTGTGATGATGCCCGCGGCGTTCTTCATGATCGGCACCCAGTCAGGATCCGTCATCTCGGTAACCAGCACCGCGTTTTTTTCGAACTGTCCGATCTGATCCGGGCTCTTGATGAGGCACGCCTTTCCCGCGGCGATGGCATCTCCGATACTCAGACCGGTCAGAAGCCTTTCTCCTTTTTCCATGAGAGAATAGGCCTTGAGCGTACCTGCCTCTTTCTGCGACTGAACCGTTTCCGGGCGGGCCTGTACAATGAACAGTTCATTGGTTTCACCATCCTTGGCCCATTCGATATCCATCGGCCTGCCGTAGTGGTCTTCGATACGGCACGTCCATTGCGCCAGCTTCAGTATGTCGCCGTCGTTAAGGACAAAGGCGCCGCGTTCCTTTTTGGGGGTATCGATGTTCCGTGTGGTGCTGCTCCCCCCACTGGCATAGATCATCTTTTTTTCTTTGGCGCCCAGGGTCTTTTCAATAATGGGTCGATAGTCATCCTTGCCCAACAGGGGCTTGAAAACCCTGTACTCATCCGGATTAACGGTCCCCTGGACCACATTTTCTCCCAGCCCCCAGGCCGCATTGATCACCACCACGTCCGGGAAACCGGTCTCCGTATCGATGGAAAAGATAACCCCGGAGCCGGCCTTGTCCGAGCGCACCATCTTCTGAACGCCTACCGAGAGGGCCACTTTCATGTGGTCAAATCCCTTTTCCTGACGATAGCTGATGGCCCTGTCCGTAAACAGAGACGCGTAGCATTTCCGGCAGGCGTCCAGGAGTTCCTCCTCCCCGGTCACATTGAGGAATGTCTCCTGCTGCCCGGCAAAACTGGCATCCGGCAGGTCTTCGGCCGTTGCGCTGCTCCTCACCGCCACATCCACATCCTCAACGCCATACTGCTCGCACAACCGCTTATAGGCATTCCCCACGGCCAGGGAAACACCCTCCGGGAACGCGGCCTTGAGGAAGAACCTGCGGACGGCTTTGCCTGTCTGTTCCAACGATGTGTCTCCCTGATTCAGATCCCTCAGCCGGCGTTCAATCTTTTCCTGAAGATTATTGGCATCCAGAAACTCCCGGTACGCCTCTGCTGTGGTGGCAAAGCCCAGGGGAACGCGAATGCCTTCCTCCTTCAAATTTCGGATCATTTCTCCCAGGGAGGCATTCTTTCCCCCCACCTTCGGCACGTCTTTGGACCCGATCTCCTCGAATGAAAGGACATAGGGGCTCTCTTTCGCCATACGAATTACTCCTTTTCCTTAATATTGAGCTTATATCAATAGCGGATGCGGGGCAGCGGGAAAATGGGGTGAAGACAGTATCCCGGAGGCTGTGGAACGTAAAAGGCGCTTTATTTCACAGGGGCGCCGGACGTCGCAGGTGATTTTTGCTTCTCTTCCGGGCCTCCTCCTTTCGACTCCAGGATCTCATCGATCTCCTCTCTGGAAAGGGATTCATGTTCCAGAAGCGCTTCAGCAAGGCCATCCAGTTTGTCGCGGTTGGATTCCAGCAGGTGCGCGGCCTTATCCGCCATCTCCTGGATCATGCGCCGTACTTCTTCATCGATCAGGCGGGCGGTCTCTTCACTGAAGTCTCTCGCTTCCGACATCTCCCGCCCCAGAAAGGGGTGGGGTTCGCCCCGGCGGAAGGTCACCGGACCCACCTTGTCGCTCATCCCCCACTGGCACACCATTCGACGCACCAGTTCGGTGGCCTTCTTGAGGTCATCGCCGGCCCCGGAGGAGACATCCTTGAACACGATCTTTTCCGCCGCCCTTCCGCCCAGCATGATGGCTATCCGGCCAAGGAGATAACTGCGGCTGAAATTGTGCCGGTCCTCCGTGGGGAGCTGTTCAGTCGCGCCCAGTGACCGGCCCCGGGGAATGATGCTCACCTTCTCCAGGGGATCCGCGCCGGGATAGAGTTTGGCCACCAGGGCATGGCCCGCCTCATGGTAGGCGATCAGCTGTTTCTCTTCATCTTTGATCACATCCTCACGTTCGATCCCCATGATAATCTTATCCCTGGCCTGATCAAAATCCTCTGCTTCCACTTTCTGCTTTTCCTTGCGGGCAGCCAGCAGGGCCGCTTCATTGACCAGATTCTTGAGATCCGCCCCCGAAAGCCCGACGGTCCGGGCGGATACTTCCTCCAGGTCCACGTCATCTGCCAGAGGGACTTTTCGTGTGTGAACCTGAAGAATCTCGATGCGCGCCTTCTTCTGGGGCAGTTCCAATGTGATCTGCCGGTCGAAACGGCCGGGCCGCACCAGGGCGGGATCGAGTACATCCGGCCGGTTGGTGGCCGACATGACCACTACATTTTCATTGGGATCGAACCCGTCCATCTCGGCCAGAATCTGATTCAGGGTCTGCTCTCTCTCATCATGGCCGCCGCCGAGACCGGTTCCGCGTACCCTCCCTATGGAATCAAGTTCGTCAATGAAGATGATGGTGGGGGCGTCCTTTTTGGCATTCTTGAACATGTCTCTCACCCGGGATGCCCCCACGCCCACGAACATTTCTATGAATTCCGACCCGCTGATGCTGTAGAAGGGGACATCCGCCTCCCCGGCAACGGCCCGCGCCAAGAGGGTTTTGCCCACCCCCGGGGGACCCACCAGGAGGATTCCCTTGGGCAATTCGCCACCCAGGGTTCTGAATTTTGACGGATCCTTCAGGAAATCAACCACCTCATGAAGTTCCTTCTTGGCATTGGCCAGCCCCGCCACATCCTGAAAGGTCAGGTTGCTCGTGGACTTGGTATAGAGCTTGGCCTTGGACTTGGCGAATCCGAAGGGGCCGGCCCCGCCTCCCATCCGTTCCTGGAATTTTTTGCTGGTGTATACGAAAAATCCGATGATGAGGATCCATGGAAGTACGCTGATGATCAGGGTCCACCACCACGAGTGTTCTCCTGATTGCGCATGGATAATCACATCTTTCTTTTCCAGGAGATCCATGAGCCCCGGGTCCTCGAAAGAGGGCCGGGTCGTCTTAAACTCTTTGAATTCAGGCGTCTCTTTATCGCCGAACAGGGTGGGGCGCGGCTCCCCCTCCACGGGTGCTTTAAATGTTCCCGTCACTTCCTGTCCCCTGACCGTTATGGCCTCGATCTGCGCCTCTCTTACCCTCTGCTTAAAATCCGAATAGGAGAGATTCATCCGCACCGGGCCGCCCCACCGGCCGAAGAGATAAGACATCATTATCCAGAAGAGGACCATCCAGATGACGATTTTCCAGTTAAACCCTCTCCAGCCCATGGGTTCCTTGTTCAACGGGGGGGTCTGTTTGCCGTTCATGGGTTATTGATCCTTTCGGTGGCACATCCCACATCCCTACAGGTCCACGCCGATGACATGGTGGAGGATGATGGCTATGACGAGCCCAATGATCAGTATCCAGAAAAAAATGTTGAGTGTAATATAGGTCAATGTTTCAAGCTCTTTTTCCAACTCAACGCGTTCAAGCATGTTGAGGGTCTCATGTCGCCCCGCGGGGGGCTTCCTGGGCAAAATGATGATGAGAAGCAGGCCGATCATGAGGCCCGCCAGGACAAAGACCAGCCAATGGAGGCCCCACAGGGTCGGACCGAAAGGCCTGATCCATACCCCTCCTGCCCAGATGGCCAGGAAAATGAGGAGGAACAGCCAGATCAACCCGGTCCTGCGCCCGGACTTTCGGGTGACGAGCACGTAGAGACCGGTCAAAATCACAGCGATTACGAACGAAACAAAGAATTCCGGGATAACCATTTGTAACCTCCATCGTCTGGGTACTCGGTATTGGGTACTGGATATTAGCCTTCCGTCATTCCGGCACGCTTCCAGCCGGAATCCAGAAATACGGCGGACTGGATTCCGGCCAAGGGCATGCCGGAATGACGGGACAGCACACAGCCGTTCTGGTTGCGGGTATCCGCTTTAGGGGTTATTGGGTTACTTATTTGCTTTCAGCTTTGAGCTTGGTACCGGATCCATATTCCACCCTATGCCATAACCGTGTTCCGGTACATGAGGGCAATCCTGTATTTCAATAAATAAAAGGAGGTAACATGAGGACCGTTTTTGGTCAGGAGCGCAGGCTTCTGTGTCAAAACAACGAATTTTTTGTTGTGTATTTGAAAAAAACAAAATAAATTAACCTATCTTGAGAGTCCAAAGTTCTCTCGTCATGCCGGACTTGATCCGGCATCCATATGATGGAACTTATTGAAATCCCGCAGTGGCGGGACTGGATTCCGGCTTTCGCCGGAATGACGGATCGAGATTCTCGAATCTAATAATATCAATATGTTAGAAGAACTTCGGACTGTAGAGTAACCTATCTGTGCAAGGGAAAATTGAAACCTGCGGATACGGTGACCCGCCTTATTATTTTTTGACTATGGCACATAAAATCGACGACTACCGGCATGATGATTCGGGGCTTGATAATATCTCTGCCCACACGGACCGCGATTCGAAAGAGGCGCTTCTGGCCAGAATCAAGGAACTTGAGGATTTTTATGATTTCTCGCCGGTCGGCTATTTGAGTCTGGATCCAAACGGCCAAATCCTGGATCTCAATCTGGGTACCGCTCTTATGCTGGAAACCGAAAGGCAGGGATTGATCGGCGGATCGTTCTACGACCATATTGTCCGGGATGACAGAGATACCCTTTATATCTATTTGAGAGAGACGTTCCGGCACAAAAAAGGTGCGGAATGCGAGCTTCGAATCAAGAATGAGCGCCGGGAGGTAAAACAGGTCACCCTGAAGGGGAAATTCCATGAAGATCATAAGGACCGCGTTTTCTGCAGGTCGGTGATGCTCGACATTACCGAACGGCTCCATGCTGAAGAAAAGTTCCGGCTGATCGCCGAGACAAGCAACGACGTTATTTTTGAGATAGACAGGGAGGGGATCATCCGCTACAGCTCGCCCGCCGTGGAAAATCTGTTCGGCTATATGCCCGAAGAGGTTCGAGGAACGCCTTTCGAGAAATATGTACAAGCCTCTGACGTTCCAAAAGCACGGGGTGTATTTCAAGAGATGCTCAGCGGCAAGAAGACCCCACCTTTCGAGATTTGCGCCGTGAGCAAGAGCGGAATCCCTGTTTCCCTGGAGATCGGTACGGCGCTTGCCCATAGTGACGGTGAACTTGTCGCCATCTTTGGAATTGCCCGGGATTTGACCTGGCGCAGGCAAATCCAGGAGACCCTCAGAAGAAACGAGGAGCACCTTCGCCTCGCAGTCGAGGGAGGCCAATTGGGGACCTGGGACATCGACCTGATTACCGATGAGGTGACATGGAACAGTATTCTGTACGGCCTGCTCGGCCGGGACCCCGGCCGGCCCATCACCGGGGAGACGTTCTTTGAATATATTCACCCGGACGACCTGCCCCGGGTACGTGAACGCGTGCGAGAGGCATTCCGGAACCTGACGAATTATGTCGATGAATTCAGGGTGATACGCGAAGATGGCGAGGTGCGCTGGCTGGCCTCCTTCGGCCGGATATTCCACCATGAGGGGGAGCAGCCGATCCGCATGTCCGGGGTGAACTTCGACATCACGGATGCCAAACTCCTGTCCATCAAACTGCACGAGTCTTACAAGACGCTCGAAGAGAAGGTTGAAGAGCGCACAGGAGAGCTCAAACGAACGAACGAGATGCTTCTTAACGAAGTGGCCAAACGCAAACGGTATGAGGCGGATTTGAAGGCCGCATCAGAAAAAATATTGCGGGAATCAAAAAAAAGACGATATTTGTCCGCCAGGCTTGTGGAAATTATCGAAAGGGATCGTCGTGACATGGCCATGTATCTTCATGACGATCTCGGCCAGATGTTGACATCCTTGAAAATGGACCTGGAATTGGCCAGGGACGGCCTTGGAAGACCGGATGGCCCATCCAAGGAGATGCTGGAAAGGGCGGAAGCCAAGGCGCTTGGGGTTATGAGGAAGGTCAAGGACATTTCCCGAGACCTGAGGCCGAACGTACTGGATACCCTGGGGCTCGACCGGGCGCTCCGGTCTCTGATCGAAAACGTTCGTATGGACTCCGGCCTCAAGGTACATTTTCATTGCAAAGATACCTTCAAGGACCTTGACCCTGACAAAACCCTTGCCGTCTACCGCATCACCCAGGAAGCCCTCGCCAATATGGCCAAGTATGCCCAGGCAACAGAGGTGTTTGTGAGCCTGATCAGGAAAGACGGTTCACTCCGGTTGAGCGTGGAAGACAACGGCATCGGGTTCAATGTGGATGAGATAATGAGATCCGAAACGGGCCAAGGCGCGTTAGGGATAAAGATGATGCAGGAGCGGGCCCTTCTTGCGGGCGGCGAATTGACCGTGGACTCCGGGATCGGAAAAGGCACAATTGTGAGCGCGGAGATACCGGTTGAATAGCAGTGCCTGAACGGAAATCACGCCTTGGCGTGATTCAGGCACTATTGAATATTCAAGAATTGAAAAGTGAAAATTGATGCATTCGTAAAAAGTCGTCACCCCGTTGAATCCCGCCGAATGGCGGGACGGGGTCCAGAGGTTTTGTAACTGATTGAATCCCGCTGTTGCGGGACTGGATTCCGGCTCCCGGATCGGAGTCCGGGACAAGCTTCGCCGGAATGACGAAAAATGACATTTCCTGACTTTTTACGAGACCATCAAAATTGATGGAACAAATTTTACATTAACAGAACTTCTTCCCATATTTCACTGTTTCTTGATTTTTCGGGTTTCCGTTCGGGTACTAAATAGAGATGTGAGATGTGGGATGTGGTTCCAGGTCGCTTTTAACTTTCGCTTCCAGATGTGAGATATGGTACAGGGATATGGGATATGGGATATGGCCCGTATCGCACATCGCAACAAAAAATTGTTTCATGAATGAGGGTACCCAATGACAGGCACACCGCGGGTGCCAAAGGCAGTCACAGGGCTTCCAAAGGTGTCCACACAGATTGAGGGACTGGACGAGATACTGAACGGGGGTTTTCCGGCAGGGAGGACCACCCTCATCAGCGGAGGTCCGGGCACAGGAAAAAGCCTGATCGGGCTGGAGTTTTTGTACCGGGGCGCGCTGGCCGGAAATCCGGGCATGTTTCTAAGCTTTGAAGAAACCGGGGAAAGCATACGCCAGAACGCCGCCATCTTCGGCTGGGATCTGGATGCCCTGGAGGAGGAGGGAAAATTCTTTTTGCTGGAGGGACAGATAGACCCGCATGTCCGCCTTTCCGGCGATTTCAATCTGAAGGGGCTTCTCGCGATTATTGAGG
>JAIPDI010000041.1 GCA_021737785.1 Deltaproteobacteria bacterium | reverse complement strand
CGTTCGCTCGGCGGGGCTTCGACCCTTTGGATTACTCCGCGGGCCGCCCGCTCCGCTACCTGCTGAACGAGCAATTAACAGGGTAACCTCCTTTCAGGTTACAAGATCAGCCAGGCTTAGCCTGGCGCACCAAAGACACAGAGAAAAACGAAAATAATTCATTTTAAGGCCCTAAAATAAAACCCCTTTGTGGCTTCGTGGCTTTGTGTGAGTCCCGCCTGGGCGGGATTGGTTGCGGGTATCCGCGTTAGAATCTTTGTTTGCAGTGCCGCCTTGGGGGACACCATGCGGAGAGGTCGGCGCCTTATGGATTAAGATCCGGGGCGTCTTTGTGAGAGAACTTATGGCTTGCGGCCATGCTGCTCCAGGTTAATCCTCACCGTCCTGTGAAAACGGGTTTCCGGTTTTCGAGAAGTGCGCGGATGCCTTCCTTTGCATCATCCATTTCAAAGGTGCGGGACTGGTAGAGGGTATCGATCTCCGCCCGGTTTCGAGGGTCCCACCCGATGCCGCGACGGATGGCGCGTTTGATCATTCTGACGGCCACTGGGGCGCAGGTCGTGATCTCCTCTGCCAGTTCCCAGGCCTTTTTCAGGACCTGATCTCCCTCCAGGACATAGTTGGCCACTCCCATGTCACCGGCCGCTTCACCGGTGATAAGCCGGCCGGTAAAGAGGAGTTCATTGGCCAAGGGAAGCCCTACAATCTGGGGGAGCATGTAGGAGACGGCCATCCCCGAATGGAGGCCCAGCCGGGCAAAATTGGCCCCGTACTTCGAGTATCGATCGGCAATCCGCAGGTCGCAGATGAGCGCCAGTCCGAATCCGCCGCCGATGGCATGGCCGTTCATGGCCGCGATGGTTGGGATTTCAAGGTCCCCAACGGCCAGAAACGGCCCATAGGCATCCATGAGTATCTGATGGGGCAGCCGGTCCTTTTTGTCAAAAATGCCACTCTTGAAATCGGCGCCCGAACAGAAGGACGTGCCGCTTCCGGTGATGATCAGGCATCTCAGGTCCTTATTTTTCGCCACCTCTTCCACCGCATCACAAAAGGGAGGGAGGGTTTCCTCATCCATGCTGTTCCGATTATCGGGTCGGTTCAGGGTGATCTGGGCGACGCTCCCTTTTACTTCATAGAGAATAGGTGCATCCGACATGGTAGACTCCTTGGGCCGCAGACATTCAATAATTTCAGGACGCCTGGCATAGGCCGAGGAGTTCCCGGTGAAACCGGTCCCGGGCCTCGGCTGAGTAGCTGATCCAATCCGGATCGGCCTTTAGATTCGGGACAAGGGCGGAACCCCATATGCCTCGGGTCTTCAGCTGTTCCCTCAAGGCCGCTTGCCGGTCGGCACGCTTCTCATCCAGATCCCCTTGATATGTCAGTAGGAGTTTTTCAACGGGCGTGGGATCAAACCGGGCAACACGCGACAGGATATCCAGAAGCCCCTGGTTGTCCCCCTCCAGGACCATCCGTTCCAGGCATTCTCGCCTCAGAGCCGACATAGCCATCTCATTCCGATCAGGGCCAAGGGCCTCAATCTCCGATTGAAAACCTTCCACGTCCATAAACCCCTCCAGGGCCTTTTGCAGAAGTCCTCTTATCTTTTTTTCCACCTCATGTTTCACAAAGGCCGCCTTGTCTTCGTCCGTCACCTCCACCTCTTTGGCCTTTTCCATGATGATGTCCAAAGTGCTCCGGATCTCTCCCATAGGATAATTTACCTCCTTGATCTTCCTTTATCCAGTATAGCCGCAAACAGGCGCAAAAGCAAAATCCGCGGGATGCGGATTTTGTTTGATGAGGAACCCATGAACCGCAAATGCAGCCGCGTTTAACTCCATGACGACCCGCTCTTCCCACAACACGCCCTATTGGATCAGCCCGAACGCCTCCATCACCCGATCGTGCAGCAGAGGGCGGAAGGCCCGGATCTTTTGGTTTTTTCGCGTCGGATGTATCCGATTGGTCAGCAGAATAACAATAACATCCTGCTCCAGGTCCATCCAGAGGGACGTACCGGTAAATCCAAGATGCCCCACGCTGAAGGGTGAAAAATGCCTTCCCGCGCTTGAAGCCTCAGCAGACGGGGTGTCCCATCCCAGGGCCCACGTACTCCCTTTGACAATATCCTGCCGGGTGAAAAATGTCCTCACGGTCCCGGGTCCGAGATAGTCATCCCCCTCCCCCCGCCAGCGCTCTCTCAGGAGATTCGCAAGCCGATACACCTCTTCTGCTGTGCCGAAGAGCCCTGCATGGCCCGAATACCCGCCGAGGGCACAGGCGTTTTCGTCGTGGACGGCCCCTTGAATGATCCGCTTTCGCCAGGGACACGCTTCTGTGGCCGCAAACCCATCCTGAGTGAACCGGCTGGGAGGCCCGGCGCTGAAAAAGCCGGTGTGCTCGAGGGCAAGAGGGGTATAGAACTCCTGATTCAGAAACCGGGGGAGATCCAGGCCGGCAGTCGCCTCGATCACCCACTCCAGCAGCATGAATCCCAGGTCGCTGTAAAGCGACCGTCTACCCGGCGGAGATACAAGGGGGAGGGTCAGCAGCCGGTTTCTCGATATCGCCTTTCTATCTTTCGGGGCCGCACGATCCAGTTCGAGATAAAAGGGCATCCAGTCGACAAACCCGGCGGCATGGCTCAACAGGAGGCGTGGAGTGATTCCCCTCTTGTCATCCGGCAGGGTACAGGGGAGAAGTGCCTGAAGGGGGGTATCCAGCCCGATCCTGCCGTCATTCACCAGTTTCATCATGGCCATGGTCGTGGCCAAAGGCTTGGTCAGGGAGGCCAGGTCGAACAGGGTCTCCTTTTCCATCGGAAGAGAACGGGGGGCGAGGGCCCGCTTCCCGACCGCGAGAAAAATGCGGATCACACCTTGTGAGGCCGCCAGAAGGACGGCCCCCGGGTAAATCCCTTCTTCCCTCCCCTTTTCAAGGAGGGTCTCTATGCCCGACATGGTCTCATGTTTCATCTGTTGAGTCCGGGTGATCATTACCGGTTGCCGTCGTTTTACAGAAGAAAACGAAGGAAACGAAGAATAGTTTTTTCACAAAAGGCAAATTTTTGTGTCTCTCCCACCCTGCCTGCCCTATGGAATCTTTGTGCACACAATCATAAACAGGGCAATCCACGACCATGGCAGGATGGGTTTGTGAGCCGTTTGCAGAAGGCATCACGGATTGTTGCGGCCATACGGCGTCAAGGCCTCATTTCCTGAATCTTCTTTCACAAAAACAAGGAAGTTAATTTTTTATCTCTTTGTGTCTCCGTGTCTTTGTGTGAGTCATTTTCCTGGTTGTGAACTTTTGGGTACTTCTCCGGCCGGCCGGTCGAATTGGAAAAAATTAGTTGACCATTCAGCCGGAATCGGGTATACGTTCACATTAAAATTTCTTTTCAATTCCGATTCAAGAGTCCATTCGAACGCTAACATAAATCCTGACGGGAGTAAACGCTCATCCATCCTCTGTCAGGGTCATTATATGATGTCTCATGTTTTGATTTCGGGGTACCGTGTGCCCCTGATCTACCAAACCCTTACCATCAATAAGGAGGTCGACATGGGAAAAGGAAGACTTTGGATTGGAATCCTGCTGGCGCTCATCTTAATCATTCCCTCAACATTGTTTGCAAAAGAAGCGGTCCCCGGCGTGACAGACACCGAGGTAGTGGTCGGTTGGACCACCCCCCTCTCCGGACCGGCCGCCCTTTGGGGCGTTACCGGCTTGGGCGCGAAGGCATGGGCCGATTACATCAATGACCAGGGCGGCATTCACGGTCGGAAGATCAAGGTGGACGTGATGGACGACGGCTATAATCCCACCCGCGCCATGGTCAACCTGCAGCAGATGAAGGGGAAGGTCTTTGCTGTCTGCGGTCTGCTGGGAACAGCGGTACTGCACGCAGCCAAAAACTTTTTCCCTGAGAACAAGATCCCGCTGATCACCGCTTACGGCGACATCCGCATCTGGGCTCGAATGCCCAAGGACCAGTTGCGCTATATCTTTATCGCCTATCCGGACTATGAGGATGAGGCCATTTACATCACAAATTACGCCGCCAACACCCTCAACGCAAAGAAGATCGGCCTCTTTTACCAGAATGACGATTATGGAAAGATGGCCATGGTCGGTGTCAAAAACGCCTTGGCCGCAACCCAGGGCAAGGCAGAGCTGGTGGCCGCGGTTCCCTATGAAGTGACGGAAAGATCCCTCGGGACCCATGCCCTCAAGCTCAAGGAGTCGGGGGCTGAAGCGGTCATCATCTATGCAACCCCCAGTCACGGGGCCCTCATATTGAAGGAGATGGCCAAGGCCGACTATCGGCCTCAGGCCCTGACCACCTTTACCCTGGGCGATCCCATCATGTACAAGATCGCCGGCGACGCCTGGGAAGGGACCTACATCGCCCTCCCCGGCAATTCAGGGGTTCCCGGCTCCGAGCCCGCGGCAGACCGGGTAGTTGAAATCCTCAAGAAGTACAATCCCAAGCTGGAGGGGAAGGAATACCTGGCCCTGTTCGGCGCCATGTCCATGATGCACCTGGTGGAAGGGCTGAAAAACGCCGGTCGTGATCTGACCCCAGAGACCATGATCCAGGGAATGGAAAAAATCAAGGACTGGAAACCCGAAGGCATCGGCGCGCCGGTGACCTACAGCCCGGAGAGGCGGCACGGCAACAATGCCTCGCGCATGGGCCGGGCTGAAAAGGGGAAACATGTGCCCCTCGAGCAGTTCACCATCCATCCATCCCACTTCTAATACCGTCTTATTACGTTGAGACTGTAATATGGTTCGGCAGGGAGCGGGCCACGCATCCCTCTCCCTGCCTTGAACACGGTGCAGGCGATCAAGGATTCCAAGGCATCCTATGGCATTATTGGAAATCAGCGGTCTCTCCATCAGCTTCGGCGGCATTCAGGCCCTGATGAATTTCGACCTGGGTATGGAAGAGAAGGAGATCCTGACCATCATCGGTCCCAACGGTTCCGGAAAAACCACCCTTTTCAACTGCGTGTCCGGTGTTTACCATCCCAATAGCGGCGACATCCTGTTTCAGGGGAAACGGCTCATCGGACTCTCGCCGGATTTCATCGCCCGGAGGGGGGTGGCCCGGACCTTTCAGAATCTCCGCCTGTTCCTCCACATGACCGTGCTGGACAATCTCCTCCTGGGACGGCATATCAAATTTCATAAAAATCCATTCAATGCCTTTCTGCGGTTGCGAAAAGAGGAACTCCGCCACAGGGAGGTTGTGGAAGAGATCATCGAGTTTCTGGATCTTCAGGCCTATCGGCAGGCCCGGGTCTCGGATTGTCCCTACGGGGTCCAGAAGCGGGTCGAGGTGGGACGCGCCCTGGCAACGGAGCCGAAACTGCTCCTCTTGGATGAACCGATCGCCGGTCTCACCTCCGAAGAAAAGGAGGAGACGGCCTACCGGATCACTGAGATCCGCGGCAGATACGAGACCGCCATACTTCTGGTGGAGCACGATCTCAGAATCGCATCGAAACTTGCGGACCGGATGGTGGCCCTCGATTTCGGTCAGAAGATCGCCGAGGGGAGTCCGGAAGCGGTTCAAAAGACCCCGGAGGTGATCAGGGCCTACCTGGGGGATGAGGCGGACCACAAGATGGATCATTGACGATTGTCGATTGATGATTACCGGAGACCGGCGCCTTGACAGTGGAAAGCCAGGATAACCATTTGAAGCTTATATTGAAAGAGACCCCATGGCCCCGTTGTTGAAGATCCAGAGCATCGAGACCCTTTATTACGATCGGATATATGCCCTGCACGGACTCTCCCTGGAGGTGAAGGAGCGGGAGATATTTGCCGTGCTGGGGCCGAACGGGGCAGGAAAAACCACCCTGCTCAAGACCATTGCAGGGCTGTTGAAGGATCAGCCCAAGAAGGGGAGCATTGAATTTGCCGGAAAGCGGATACACCGCCTGGCCCCTGAACGGATCGCGGCCCTCGGCATCGTGTACGTCCCTGAAGACAGGGGTCTTTTCCGGGAATTGACGGTCAGTGAAAACCTGGATCTGGGCTGCTGGGGGAGAAAAGACAAGGGAATCCAGGAGGACATGGCCTTTGTGTTCGGGCTTTTTCCCATACTGAAGTCCCGGGCCCATCAGCAGGCCGAAACCCTTTCCGGCGGAGAGCAGCAGATGCTCGCGGTGGCCAGGGCCATGCTTCGCCGTCCCAGGCTCCTGATGCTGGATGAGCCCTCCCTGGGCCTCGCCCCCAAGGTCTCCCGGCATGTATATGACGCCCTGTCCCAGATCAGCCAAAAAGAGACCACCCTCCTGCTGGTGGAACAGAACGCCAAAATGGCCCTCAGCATCGCCACCTTCGGGTATATCATGGAATCGGGGAGGATCGTGCTGGAAGGAAGCGCAACCGAGCTGAAACAAAACGAGGATGTGCAGGAACTTTACCTCGGCATCGGCGGGGAGACCGCTTCGCCCAAGGGGTGGCGTCTCTACAAGAAAAGGAGGACCTGGTAGTGGCGAACCCGCCTGCAAACTTCCCGGCACTCTTTTTCGAGCAGGTATCCGCCCGTAAGGACCGTGTGGCCCTCCGGCGGAAAGAACACGGCATCTGGAACCGGATCTCATGGAAGGAATATGGGGAAAAGGTCCTGGAGACAGGAGCGGCCATGCTCGCGCTGGATATCCAGCCCGGAGAACGGGTGGCCATCCTGGGGGACAACCGGCCTGAGTGGCTCTTCTGTCACCTGGCCGCCATGGCCATCGGATGCGTAACCTGCGGGGTCTACTCCACGTCCGCTCCGGATCAGGTCAACTATGTGGTGGGCCATTCGGAATCAAAGATCCTCTTTGTTGAAAACGAGGAGCAGGTGGACAAGGTCCTCCAGATCCTCCCGGACCTCTCCGTGAAACAGATCGTGGTCTGGGACCCCAAAGGCCTCTGGGGATTTGCCCACGAGGCGATTCTCTTTTTTGATGAATTTCTGAAAACAGGCGCCGCCTATCTGGCCGCCCGCCCCGATGCCGTCTTCCGTCGCATGGAGGGGATCCATCCCCACGATACCGCCATGATGATCTATACCTCCGGGACCACGGGCCGGCCCAAGGGGGCCATGATCACCCATCAAAACATCCTGAGCATCACCGAATCTTTCACGGAAGCCACCCCGATGTACCCTACGGATGAACTCCTCTCCTACCTCCCCCTGGCCCATATCTATGAGAACCTCATCTCCCTGTTCCAGGCCATACGGGCCGGGGCCACGGTCAATTTTGTGGAGAGCATGGACACCCTCCCCCAGAATCTTCGGGAGGTCTCCCCAACGGTCTTTGCCAGCGTCCCCCGGATCTGGGAAAAGTTCGCCTCCATGGTGGAGATCCGGATGTCCGACTCCACATTGGTGAAACGGGCGTGTTATCGCCTCGGGGTCGGGGCCGGCCTGGCCTATGTCCGGTCCGCGGCACAGGGGAAAGGGGAACGGTTCCTCCGCTCCCTTGTGTACTGGCCCTTTTACTGGCTGGTCCTCTATCATCTCAAGCGACAGATGGGCCTGGAGCGGGTCCGCTGGGCAGTATGTGCGGCCGCTCCCGCCTCTCCGGATCTTTTTCAGTACTTCAATGCCCTCGGCGTACCGCTGCGGGAGGGGTATGGCCAGACCGAATCCACCGGGGTGATCGCGGTCCAGAGGATCGACCGGCCCCGCTGGGGATATGTGGGAGAACCGCTCCCGGGGGTGGAGGTCCGGATTGCAGAAGACGGCGAGATCCTGTGCCGGGGGGAAGGCGTCTTCAAGGGATATTTCAAGAACCCCGAACTAACGGCCGAGACCGTTATTGACGGATGGCTCCACACAGGGGATGTGGGGGTCATGGAAGACGGTTTTCTCAAGATACTGGACCGCAAAAAGGACATTATTATCACCGGCGGCGGCAAAAACATCACTCCCGCCTTCATAGAGAACAAGCTGAAATTCGGCCAGTACATCCAGGACGCGGTGGTCATCGGAGACGGCCGCAAATATCTGACCGCCCTCATCCTGATTGACGAAGACAACGTGACCAAGTATGCCCAGGACAACCGGGTCCCATTTACTACCTTTGCCGACCTGACCCAGAACCCGGAGATACGAAAGTTGATTGAGGGCGAAGTTCAGAAAGTCAACAAAACCCTCTCCAAGGTGGAGACCATCAAGAAGTTTGAACTCCTCCCCCGGCGGTTTTACGAAGAGGACGGCGACGTCACGCCCACCAAGAAGGTCAAACGACGTTTCCTGGAAGAACGTTACAAGGATCTGATAAATAAGATGTACGGGAAGTAGGCGCAAGGCACAAGGCAAGCAGGGAGCAGGGAGCAGGGGGCAGGGAGCAGAGGTCGGAAGTCGGAAGTCGGAAGTCGGAAGTCAGAGGTCAGCAAAAACCGGACGGATTCAATAAACCCCAAAAACGGGCAAGCAGGAATCGCTACGAGTAAGCAGTAAACAGTAGGCAATAAGCAGTGAACGGCAACGAGTAATTAGTAACGGCATCCAGCAACGAGCAAAAGGTGCGCCCAATACCCAGTACCCAACCAAAGGTATTCAGGAATTCTGGAATTCAGGGATTTGGGAATTCCTCAATCCCTAAATTCGCAATCCCTAAATTGGTTTACATCACATGGACCTGATCGAAAGTTACCGGGAAGAACTCCAGCTCATCCGAAAGACATGGACCCGTGTCTGGGTGGGGCTTTTTGTCCTTTGTCTCCTCTTTCTCCCCTGGTTCGTCCCGGAGCATGTCACCTACATCACCACCATTATCTTCATCTACGCCATCGGTGTCCAGGGACAGAACCTCCTCATCGGGTATACGGGTCAGATTTCTTTCGGGCAGGCTGGATTTCTCTGTATCGGGGCCTTTACCTTCGGTCACCTCAACCTGATGGGAGTCCCCTGGCCCATAGGGCTTTTCGCCGCAGGCCTGACAGCAGGGGTGTTCGGGATACTGGTGGGCTTTCCCTCGCTGAGGCTCAAAGGCCCTTATCTGGCCATTGCCACCATGGGATTCGGCATCGCGGTCTACCAGGTCTTTGTCAATTCAGAGCTGCTTTCAGGCGGCCGGATGGGCATTATTGTGAACAAGCTTACCCCTGTGTTCGGTCTCTCGGATATCGCCTTCAACTACTACTTCAATTTTGTGATCGCCCTTGTCTTCACCCTGTTAAGCTACAACATCGTGTCGTCCTACATCGGCCGCGCCTTTATTGCCATCAGGGACAATGATATTGCCGCCGAGGTGATCGGGGTGAGCCTCACCCGTTACAAGCTGTTGTCCTTTGCGGTCAGCTCCTTTTATACCGGGGTCCAGGGGGGGCTGTACGGTCTTTTCCTGGGATATCTGGAACCCAACATGTTCACCTTCATGGAATCTATCACCCTGTTTGTGGCCGTGATCATCGGGGGTCTGGCCTCTGTGGAAGGATCCATCATGGGGGCCGCATTCGTGATCCTGGTACCCCAATTCTTCAGCGCCTACAAGGAGATGGTCCCGGTCGTCTACGGCGTCACCATACTCATCGTCCTGATTTTCGAGCCGATGGGGCTGTATGGCAGATGGTTCAAGATGCGGCTGTATTTCAGGAACTGGCCATTCCGCTAAGAGCAGAGGAGCACATCCCATGACCCAGTTTCTTCAATATGCGGTTTCAGGTCTCTCCACAGGCGCCATCTACGCCCTGGTGGCACTGGGACTGGCCCTGATCTACCGCTCCACGCGCATCCTCAATTTTGCCCACGGCGATATGACAACCGCCGGCACCTTTGTTGCCTTCATGTTCCTGGGATTCAATCTGCCCTACGGCATCGCCTTCCCCCTGGCCATCCTCTCCGGGGCAGGCCTGGCCATGGCCTTTTATTTCTGCGTCCTGGTGCCGGCCCAGCGCCGCGAGGCCACCCAGCTGGGCCAGATCATCCTGACCCTGGGACTGGGACTGATCATCCAGGGGCTGGTTTCCTACTTTGGGGGTACGGAAACCCAGGCATTTCCCTTTCCCCTCTCAGACACAAAGATCTACCGGGTGGGCGGCATTGTGATCAGCCAATTGAGCCTGGGCACCCTGGGCATCGGTCTGGCCGCAAGCCTCCTCCTGTTTCTTCTGGTCCAGAAGACTCGGCTGGGACTGGCCATGCGGGCCACTTCTGAAAACCTTCCTGCGGCCCAGACCATGGGTATCCCCACTCGCAGGATCCTCGCCCTGAGCTGGGGCCTGGCCGCATCTCTGGGGGTCCTGGCCGGACTCTTTCTGGCGCCATCCCTGCTCCTCGATCCTTTCTTTATGCTGGAGCCCTTCCTCAAAGGATTTGCCGCAGCCATCTTAGGGGGCCTCAACAGTCTCCCCGGGGCCATTGTGGGGGGTCTGATCATCGGTGTGGCAGAAAGCCTGGCAGGGGGCTTCATCTCCGTGGCGTTCAAGAACACCCTGGCCTTCCTCATTATCATTCTGGTCCTGCTGATCCGGCCGGAAGGCCTCTTGGGCACCGAATTCAAGGAACGAGTGTAGAGAATCACTCCCTCGTCATCCGTCCCTTCTGTGGCCTAAGGGTCAAAGGGATCTTCTCCCGGAATATTTCGGTTGCGGGTTGACACGCTCTTTTCCTTTGCCTATAGTCCCCTGACGCAAGGCCCGATGGACGACTTCCTGTGCGCACCGGGGAAGTAATTTTGGAGAACGTCTGGGTTGTCCTGCAAACCATAACGCTGTAAGGCGGATAACAACAAAAAATAGATATACCAATCATTGGGCGCCTTTGCCAAAGGCCATTTTTTTTTGTCCCAGGCGTGTCCGGCATGGAAATACAAGGGGCCTCCGCTGATTTTGTTGGAGGACATCCCTGCAGAAAGGGGAGAGGGGATAATGGACAGCGGTCACATTCGATTCAACCAGAACGTAAGCGGTAAAAGAGAGGTATGGCCAAGACGAATCCGGAAACGCATAAGAGGCAGCGTGTCAGTGGTGTCCGCCGGTCTTCTGTTCTTCTTGTTTGTGGGCATGGCCGGCGCAGATGAACTGATGATGAAAAACGGCGACCGTCTCCAGGGGAGCGTGGTTTCCATGTCTTTAGGCAAGCTGGTGTTCAAGACCTCCTATGCAGGAAAGATCACCATCAAATGGGAAGAGGTGAAAAGCCTTACCACAGAAACGTCGCTGGAGGCCTATCTGCGAAACGAAGAGACACTCATCGGCAAAATTAAAGCAGGAGAGGATAACGTCCTGATCCTGGAGCCGGCCGACGGCAGCCCTCCGGTCCCTGTCTCCACGGCCCAGGTCAAGAGTCTGGAACAGCCCAAGCCGCCGGCCGGGTGGGAATTCACCGGCAACATCTCGGCCGGGGCCGGCAAGGAAACCGGGAATACCAATACTGAAAAGTACAGTCTGATGGGGAACCTGATGGTTTCCAAACTGCCTCATGAGATTAAACTCTACGGGGAATTCCACAAGGAATGGAGCAACGACAAGCTCAGCAAGGACAATGCCCTGGGTTCGGCTACCTACAGTCGTTTTCTCGACAAGAAGTGGTTTGTATTCGGCAACGCCACGGCCCAGACCGACAAATTCAAGGATTTGGACCTTCTTGCCAATGTTGCGGCAGGGGCCGGCTACCAGTTCTGGAGATCGGAAATGAAAAATCTCTCCGCCAAATTGGGACCCGCCTATGCATATGAAAAGTACAGCAGGCCCATGCGATTTTTGAATAACGAAACGCAGCGGGACTATTTTGCCGGCTACTGGGCCCTTGATTTTGATATGTGGTTCTTTGACAAGTTCTTCCAGATTTATCACCATGATGATATTTTATACAGTTTTCAGGACAGCGAAAACTGGGTGGCCCGCACCCGTACCGGGATTCGCATCCCGATGGTCCTGAAGCTTTTTGCCTCTTTTCAATTCAATTATGACTATGACAACCAGCCGGCGGACGGAAAAACCAATTACGACCAGTCCTGGAACTTCGGCCTGGGATGGGCGTTTTAAAAAGAATTGGGAAATTGGGGGATTGAGGGAATGAGGGATTGGGGATGGTGACTTTCCCCTTTGAGCTTTCAGCTTTGAGCTTTCAGCTTCGAGCTTCGAGCTTCTTCCCCCCACCAGGCCTTACCCGATAGTACCGGATTGCGGGTTTAAGGGCCTCCAGGGAGTGCCGGGCCACGGCCTCTTTCCAGTCTGCAGCCGTAGCGTCCTCCCGGGCGAATCGAATCCATGCCTGGCGGGAGTAAAAGGTCCTGAACCGGCCTGCCATGACCGCATCGATTTCCAGCTTCCCAGCCAGGGCCTCGAATTCCCGGGCGTCGGCCTCCCTCACAAAGACAAACCCGTCCAGGTGCTTCAGCCTGTTTTGATCCTCCTCGACCCATGACTGGATCCGTATTGCGCTTTTTTTCATACGGATGGAGAGCATGGAGGGCTGTGAGCTGTTGTATGCGGCGACCGGTCTTGAACCGATGATTTCATCGAGGTCTTCAGGCAGCGCGTTCACCCCCAGGGACGGATAGAGACCGCCCATAATAAGACAGAAGAGGACGGCTACAGAACCTGCCACCATTTGAACATCTCTTTTTGTAAAGGTGAGCCACAGCATCAGGCCCACCACGGCCAAGGCCATCACCGCCGTCGGAACCCCGCGTTCGAACCATATGAAAAAGATGCTGAAGGGAACCGCCACCATGGCCATTAATGACACGGATATGCCCAGCAGCCGGGTTTTCCAGGGGCCTTTCACCTGTTCCAGCCAATAAGCGCAGAGGACGGCTGCCGCGGGAATCAGCGGCGTCATATAACGGGCAAAGGACCTGATGAAGAAAAAAGGGATGACGCACCCGAAAAACCAGGTGAAAAGCCAGAGATCTTTTCGGGCCGAATCGTTTCCTGCCGGGTAGATGGACCGGATCAATGCGGCAAGCAATATCAGAGACCAGGGGAAAACAAGGCCGAACGCCCCGCCCAAGGTGGAAAAGGGGGACTTCACATGCACGGTCCCGATCCCCCTGGCAGCGACCTCGCCGTCAATGATCTTGAGGAAATCGGGCCACAGCCAGGCCATGACGATGGGCCAGGGGAGAGAGACCGCCACAAGGAGGAGGCATGCCCACAGGACGTGACGCCAGTTTGACGCAAGAAAGTGCCACCTCCTGAAAACGATTATTGCACCGGCAGCGGCCACGGCGAAAAGGATGATTCCGACCGGTCCTTTTACCAGAAAAGAGAGGCCCAATGAAAAGGCCGCCCACAGTATCCAGGCCGGGCGGCCCGATCTGCCCCATCGGACGGCAAAGTAGACGGCCAGGGCCGTAAAAAAGGCCAGGGGGAGATCCAGCATGGCCCTGCGGCCCTCAATGGCAACGGAAATGGTGCCCAGGGTGATCAGGCCTGCCAGGATCCCGCTCCGCTTGAACAGCTCCCGGTACAGAAGGGCGGAACAGGCGGCCAGACCCGCCCCTGCGAGCACCCCCCAGATGCGGGCCGCAAAAAGGCTGATGCCGAAGACCTTATAGCTCAACAGCATGGCCCAGTAAAGGAGCGGGGGCTTCTTGAGACGGGGCTCCCCGTTCACCCACGGGGTGAACCAGTCGCCGCGCTCCAGTGTCTCCATGGGTGTTCGAAAGGAGAGCCAGTATTCGTCCTGACCGGTGATGCTGGTTTCACACCAGATACAGGGCATCAAAAGAAGAACCCCCAGGACAAATATGAGGAGTACGTCATGTCGCTGAAGCATCCCTTCCACGAAAGCCGATGCAATATCTTTTATTGCGATAGGTCTGTTCCCCCTATGGCGGCCTACCGGCCGCACACAAAACCATTCTCACACAAAGCCAGTAGAGACACAAAGGTTCTCTTACTGGATGTTCACAAGTGCGCCAATAGGTCGCACAGACTCCCCTGCAAGCTACAGAAAGGGTATGGGGTCGTATTATATGGGAAACCCGATGAAAATCAAGCCGTTTCAAACCAAAGGACCGAGGCTTTTGATTGACCCGGCGTCGACAAGTCGGTATAAACATACAGACTCACAACCCTATGGATGAGTATTTGTATATGACCGCGGAGAAACCCACCATCAGCGTGGCTGTTATAGCCAAGAATGAGGCGGATCGGATCGCTCGCCTGCTGACAAGCGTGGGGTTTGCGGACGAGATCGTGGTGGTGGATTCAGGAAGCAGCGACGATACAGAGGCTGTCTGTGAAGCCCATGGCGCCAGGGTCATCCACCACCGATGGGCGGGTTATGTCGCCCAGAAGCAATTTGCAATGGCGCAGGCGACATCGGAGTGGATCCTGTGCCTCGATGCCGATGAGGAGATATCGGACGGCCTTGCTGAAGAGATTCAATACCGCCTGAATAATGCGGCCTTGGACATATGCGGCTTTTCAATGCCCAGATTGTCCAGATACCTGGGAAGATGGATCAGGCACGGCGGGTGGTATCCGGACCGCAAGGTACGTCTGGTCCGAAGGGGAAAGGCAGCCTGGGGCGGCATCGATCCCCATGACAGGCTCGACGTCGATGGGAAGGTGGCCGCCCTGTCAGAGCCGATCTTTCATTATGTCTATCGCTCCATCAGCGATCAGGTGGATACCATAAACAGCTTTTCCAATATCTATGCCCAGCAGCACGGCCCTGCAGGCAGCCTCTTCATTTTGACGGGCGCGGCGCATCTGGCGGGCAAATTTCTGGAATGCTATCTGTGGAAATTAGGGTTTCTCGACGGCCTCCCCGGGTTTATCATTGCCGTCAATTCTGCATGGTACGTCTTTCTCAAACACGCCAAGGCATGGGAATTAAGGATAAGGTAAATATCCGGGTTCAGAAGACCCGGCATCCGACGCCCCGAAAGGGGCTGCTTGAAAAATAATTTCATCTCTGTGCCTCTGTGCCTCTGTGTGAGACATCTTTGCCCCCTGCCCCCCGCTCCCTGCTACACTGTAATCCTTTCGCTCTTAAATCAACCACTTGTGGCATTGTCCTGCCGGACGGCAAGGCTTGCAAATCTTCCGAACTTATCCCTTGTAAATCCACGGAGGGAGTAAAGATCGAGGCCTGATTCCCTAACGGTTTTCTTGGCGATCGGCGCATATTCGGTGATATGGACGTCGTCCAGGATCACCCATCCCCCTGGATTGGCGAGGCTCAATACATAGGGAAGGGTTTTTGCCCTTGTTTCCATGGATCCGAGGTCATGGAGGATCAGGTCAAACCCGCCGTGGCCTTGTGCCACAAAATCGTCCCACGTCAGGACGTTTTCATGATCCAAACCGTGCCGGTTCAGAAACTCCAGTGTCTTCCCCAGCCATTCAGTGGAATCATCCACAGACCATACGCAGGCATTCGGACCGGCTTCCCGGGCATACCGGCGTAACACGAAAGAGCTGAACCCGGTTCCCAGATCTGCAATCGTGACAGGCCGGTTGACATCGCAGAACACCGCAAGCAAGGAAGACAGTTCAAGGGAAATGGCCATGTAATCGCGAGAAACCTCAGAGATATATCGCTCATAATACGGCAACAGCTCCTGCTGCTTTGCCTGCGCGTGCCTGCCGGGATCGCGAAACAACGAAATTTCGGTTTTCAGGGAGCGGGTGTCCCTGAGCATTTCGTAAAAATAGTAGCACGCGCATCCCTTTCGGTACATTCGGCGGAAAAATTTCATGGATTCCTCCCATATTCACGCAGCATCTGCATAAAGGGTCGGATCTCCTCGATTTCGGGGGTTTCCCGCGATCAGGATCTTTTCAGTCCCTGTTCACAAAAATAAGGGACTTCCTTTCTCTTGAAATAGTCTATATTAGGGCCTTCCCTCCAGTGTTTATCGCCCAATTCCCTCGGGTGGTAAAGGTGCAGGACCCGGGCATAACGGATGGCTGACCGGCAATAGATCCCCGCCGTGACCAGGCGAATCCCTAAATCCTCATCTTCGCCTCCCCACCCCTCAAAGTTTTCATCATACCCGTTGACACGCTCCATGTCTTTACGGTGGATGGAGTAGTGGCCCCCCATGCTCTGTTTCCTCGGGCTTGCCAGGCGCAATCGCATCAGGAGGGTCCGTTTGATAAATCTTCGATGCGTCTTTACGACCTCTCTTTTTGGGAGTTGTCGGTCGATGTCCAGCAATACATCCCTGGAGAGTGCGGAACCCAGTAATCGGGAGGTGATTCCTTCATCGAGATTGATGTACCCCCCTGCGATAAACCGACCGGGCTTCGCCGCTTTCAAATGGGCGTTGAGGGTGTCCGGGAGAACGACGAAATCACAATCAAGAAAAATCAGGTAGTCTCCCCGTGCATGCCGGATGCCGTTGTTGCGGGCTGCCGCCACCCTGAATCCTCTATTCGGCTGCCACACATGACGTATTGAAAACCCATACCCGGCAATACATTCCCTGACCTTATCCACTGTCTCATGGCAGGAGCCGTCGTCCGTGACGATGACTTCATCAAAGGCACTCGAGCACAATGATAATGCGTCCAGACAACACCTCAGGTGTTGGAGTCTTTCGTAAAAACTGATGATGACACTGACCATAATGCCTCATCCGGCCGGCAACGGCGGGATGGCCCCGGAAGGGTCAGAGCGCTTTTTGACCACCTGGTAAAGGATCAGTCTTCCGGCATCGGCATGATGCCAGGACCCCATCTCTTTGAGATGGTCAGGGTGTTTTTTGTCCAAAAAATTGAATCCCCCTTGAGGCCAGGCCGTCTCTTCCCAAAGGAAGTACCCGATGTCGCCTTTTCTCAGATAATGGACAAATGCGTCATAGTCTTTGAATACCGTCTCCTCAAATTGGGGCGCCTCCATGCCGAAGTCGATCATGGGGCACGACACCCCCTCATACCCGAGATTGGCATAAAAAGGGGTCCAGTTGGGCGTTCGCAGAGATTTCAGGATCCGGATCTCTTTGCCTCCGCCTTCTCTCTCGGCAATATGCTCGCCGATCCGCTTGTATACCATCTTGTCCGCCTCCCTCCCCCTCAGATCCTTGGGCAATGCGGAGACCAAGATCAGGACGCACATTATGAAGAAGGCGATGGACGGTTTCAAGTGCCATTTCCCGGTCATGATGAGGCGGGCCTTGTGCACGCCGAACCCGATGACCACGAAGGCGGGAAGGATGAAAATCGCCCAGAACCGGTCGAACATCATCCATGTCTGCAGGACATGCACATAAAAGAGGATAACCACCGAAAGAGAGAGGACACAGAGATATAAGATTCGCCGATCCTCCCGTAACCGATGCCACATCCCTCCCAGGCCCAGAACAAAAAAGATAAAAAAGACATAAAAGTACGCCCTGATCATATACCTCACAACGGTCCCGAGGGCCACCAGCCAGACCATGTTGCGGGCCTTGTGGAGGAAATGGGGGATGACGCCCTCCAGCGGCTGTTTCATCAATTCCGCCAAATCCGTCCTGAGGACCTCATAAGAAATGATCGGGGCCCACAGCTTATGGACCATGTCATGCACCCGCAAGGTGTGGAGGAGCGGTTGGTCCAGGAATACGACGGCGCAGAAAATAAGGATCAGAGCGCTGATCAGGGGCATGGCAAACCATGCCAGCCTCCTGATCCTCTGTTCCTGGGGAACCAGCAGCAGAAAGATGAAACTGACCAGGATGAACAGAAAAGACTCGACCCTGGCCCAGGTGGCCATCAGAAAAGAAAGGCACGAAAAGAGAAGGAGAAGCCGGAACTTCTTCTCATATGAGGCGACAAAAAAATAGAGGCCGAACGATAGGAAAAACCAGCATACAGGATCCCGGATCACCTCTCCGCTCCCGATAACAAAGAGCGGAAGGAGGGCGACTACCAGGAGGGTCAAGGCACTGACATCTCTGGTGAAAAAGCGCCTGCACAGAAGATAGAGGGGGACCAGGGTCATGGAACCGAAAAGGAGCGAGACCAACTGGGCCGCGGCCACCCAATCATGAATCAGGGGATATGCCCCGGCAATAAAGAACGGATAGCTGGATACGAAACTGAGGCAGCACGAGGTCAGGTTATGCCATTCGCCGTAATAAATGGCCCTGGCCTGGTGGATGTAATAGACCCCGTCGGGACTGATGATATAGGTGTGCCCGCATGCAAATAGCCGTATGGCAACCCCCAGCAGGAATATCAGGACGATGCCCGCTCCTGCCGCGCGGCCGGGGGTATGGGGATCGTGGTTCGAAGATGTGGCGCGAAAAAGCGATTGGGGCACGATCAAACCTTATCAAGGGGTTTTTTGACAACGGCAAAAGGATTATGCCCGGTTTTCATCCACCATTGTTGGCGCGTGGCACGCCCGGGCATTGAGAGACCTCCAGCCGGAAGCGAGTATATGGAAACCGTGAGGATGTGTCAATGACACAGGTTCCGGTCCGGCCGTTTGAAATTTCATCAGCAGAAATGGCGGGTTTGTGGGGTCTTGCCTGACATGGAACCGGATGAACCAAGGATCGGCGTGGGCCGGCCCCTCGGCCCCCGCCAAAAGGCCTCAGCCGGACTTGACCTGGATCCGGGAAAGTAATACAGTGCCCGGGTAAGACAGGATACGGCCCGGCGAAAGCAACACGGAAAGCACCTGAAAAGAACCCGGGTCTGCCCGGACAAACGTGCAGGCCCTTTGGAGGACCATCTCCTTGAAACTGAGGTTTTTTCTCTCCACAGACACCAAAGCGCCCATCAGACAAAAAAATTATCTATGGACTTGAAGACGTTTCATTTCCGGAAGGTTTCGTGGTGGGTGCGGGCGGCCCGTTGCGGGCGGCAAGGTATCGGTGGCGGCTTCCGGGGTGTGAGAGATGACCTCTCATAATGAACATGCAGGAATCCACGAGTCGCTATCGGCCGGAGGCGATCCTCACATGAAAATTGCCGTTGTCATCCCTAAATACGGCCTGGTGGGGGGGGCCGAGGGCTTTTCATATGAACTGACGGAACGGCTGGCCATGCGGAAGCGGTTCGAGATGCATCTCTTTGCCAATCAATTTCGCCGGGGAACGGCGCCCATCATCTTCCATAAGGTCCCGATACTCCCTTTTCCACGATCCCTGCGGCAGATCAGCTTCGCCTATTGGGCCGAGCGCCGGATTAGGCGGGGCGGATTTGATCTGATCCACAGCCACGACCGGATATTTCGAATGCACCTCCTGACCATGCACGGCATCCCCCATAAAACATGGATCCGGAAGGTGAGAAACAAACGGATGACCCTTTTTGACAGGGCCATGGCATGGGTGGAGCAGAGGGGAGTGACCGGCCCCAACCTGCGGATGGTGCTCCCGGTTTCCGGGCTGGTAGCGGAGGAACTCCTCCGGATGTACCCGATCCCGTCCTCCCGAATGGCCGTGATCCACCCCGGGATCTCCCAGGAGCGTTTCGCTTCCCTTGACAGGACGGCCTGCAGGCGACAGATCCGGAATCGCCACGGCCTGTCTGAATCGGATGTGGTGGTCCTCTTCGTGGGGATGAACTTTGAGATCAAACAGCTCGGTCTGGTCATTGAGGGGATTGCCCACCTCGTCCAAAAGGAAAAGGGGGCATCGGGACTGAGGCTGTTGGTGGCAGGCAAGGGAAACCCGGCCCCCTACCAGGCCCTGGCACAGCGTCTGGGGATAGGGGACAGGATTATCTTTGCCGGCGTCACCCGTGAGGTGGAAACCCACTACCTGGCCTCTGACATCTTTGTCATGCCGTCCCTCTTCGACGCCTTCGGCATGGCCGTCCTCGAGGCCATGGCCGCCGGGCTTCCGGTGATCATCACCCGGAACGTGGGGGCCAGGGACCTCGTGACAGACGGCGTTCAGGGCTTTGTCCTGGGTGAGCCCCCTGAGCCCGCAGACCTCGGCAGAAAGATCGCCGTTCTTCTGGATCCGGAACAAAGGATCAAGATGGGCGATCAGGCCCGGTCCATGGCCCTCCGGCATACCTGGGACAGGGTGGCGGATCAGGTGGAAGCGGTCTATCTGATGCAAAGAGGGCTTGACTTTGCCGGGGAAGATTGACTATTGACTATTGTCAGCTCTCGACGGATGGTAGGAGACGGCCTGGACACCCCAAACGCCACACTTCAGGCACCCTTGTTCACATTAGTCTTTTCGAGGAGACCTTGACCATGAACCGATATCTGCCCCTGATCCTCCTGGGGGTGTTCCTGAATGCCTTTGCCCAGATCGCACTCAAGCAGGGGATGCGGACCATAGGTCATTTCGCCTTTTCCCTGGAGAATATCCTCCCGGTGGGGACCCGGGTGATGCTGAACCCGTTCATATTTGCCGGGCTCCTCTGCTACGTCATCAGCGTGGTTGTCTGGCTTCTGGCCCTGTCGCGGGTGGAGGTGAGCTATGCCTATCCCCTCCTCAGCGTCGGCTACATCGTGGCCGCCTTTGCCGGGCAGACCCTTTTTCACGAGGCCTTGACCCCTGTGCGCTGGGCCGGCATCCTGGTCATCTGCTTCGGGGTCTTTCTGGTCACCAGGAGCGCCTCATGAGGCCGGAGTTTCTCCCATTTTCCAGGCCCTCCATCTCCGAAGCGGATATCGCCGCCGTGGGAGAGGTCCTCCGTTCGGGATGGATCACCACCGGTCCCCGGACAGCGGCCTTTGAAGAGGCTTTCAGCAGATATGTCGGCTGTTCAAGGGCCATCGGCCTCTGCTCGGCCACGGCCGGAATGCATCTGGTCCTGAAGGCCCTGGGAATCGGGCCCGGAGATGAGGTGATCACCCCCTCCATGACCTGGGTCTCCACCATCAACCTGATCGTCCTGGCCGGGGCGAAACCGGTATTCGCGGATATCGACAGGGATACGTTGACGATCCTCCCCGATGCAGTAGCGGATGCAGTATCCCCCAGGACCCGGCTGATCGTACCGGTCCATTTTGCCGGCGCCGCGGCCGACATGGCGGCCCTGAAGCGGATCGCCGCGCAGAGCGGCGTCCCGATAGTGGAAGATGCGGCCCATGCCCTGGGGACCCACTATTCCGGGAGGCATGTGGGGGGAGAAGGGACGTCGATCTTCTCCTTTCATCCCATCAAGAACATCACCACCGGCGAGGGCGGGATGTTCTGCACCGATGACCCTCAACTGGCGGAACGAGTCAACCGGCTGAAGTTTCACGGGCTGGGGATGGATGCCTATGATCGGGAGGCACAGGGACGGGCCCCCCAGGCCGAGGTATGGGAGCCGGGGTATAAGTACAACCTGACGGACATGGCCGCTGTGCTGGGGCTGGGACAGCTGGGCCGTGTGGATGAATTCAACAGGAAGCGGGAAACCCTTGCCATGATATACCGGGAACGTCTTTCCGAGGTGGATGAGATCCTTCCCCTTGTGGTCCCGTCCCATACCACCCGGCACGCCTGGCATCTCTTCATTGTACGCCTGGATACAAACAAGGCAGGGCTCAGCCGGGATGATTTCATGGCCGGACTCAAACAACGAAACATCGGAACAGGGCTCCATTTCCGTGCCGTTCACCTCCAGAAATACTACAGAGAATCCATGGGCATGCACCAGGGCATGCTCCCCAACACGGAATGGAACTCAGACCGGATATGCTCCCTCCCCCTCTTCCCGGACATGACAGAGGACGACGTGGACGATGTGGTGGAGGCCATCAAGGACGTGTTGAGCAACCGATGAAACCAGAACAGGCCACACTCTCCGTTGTCATCCCCGTGTTCAATGAGGAAGAAAACCTCACGGAACTCATGGACCGGTGCCTGAAGACCTGTGAGGGGATCAATAGGAATTTTGAGATCATTCTGGTGGATGACGGGAGTTCGGACGAATCCCGGAACATGATCAAGGCCGGGGCCGCCCGATACCCCGGCAAGATTATCGCGCTGCTCCTGAACAGAAATTACGGGCAGCACTCGGCCATCATGGCCGGATTCGCGCAGGCAAAAGGCGATATCGTGGTGACCCTGGATGCCGATCTTCAGAACCCGCCCGAGGAAATCGCCCGGCTGGTGGCCAAGGCAGAGGAGGGGTTCGATGTGGTGGGCACGGTCCGAATGAACCGGCGCGACACCTTTTTCAGGAAGGTGGCCTCCCATATGGTCAACAGGGTTGTGCAGATGTCCACCGGTGTGGACATGCATGACTACGGCTGCATGCTCAGGGCCTACCGTCGTCCCATTGTGGACGCCATGCTGAAGTGTCATGAACGGAGCACCTTCATCCCTGTCCTGGCCAACAGCTTTGCCGCACGTACGGCCGAAATCGACGTTCACCATGCACCGCGGTCTGCCGGCGACTCCAAGTATGGACTCTGGAAACTCATCAATCTCCAGTTCGACCTGTTGACCGGCATGACCACCTTTCCCCTGCGCCTTCTGAATGTGCTGGGCGTGCTCATCTCCGCCCTCGGGGTGGGTTTCGGCATATTTCTATTTGTCATGAGATTGATTTACGGTCCTGACTGGGCCGCTGCCGGGGTCTTCACCCTCTTTGCCATCCTCTTCATCTTTGTCGGTGCCCAGTTCCTCGCCATGGGACTGCTCGGAGAATATATCGGCCGGATATACAGCGATGTGAGGGCCCGTCCCAGATACTTTGTGGAGGAAATCGTCGGAAAAAGCGGGCTGGAAAACAGACAGTGAACGTCACTTACGAAACATTTCTTTGATGAGGATAATCACAATAAACATATTTTTTTTACAATATCTCCGTGCCTTCGTGTCTCCGTGTGAGATTATTTCAATTCCGGCTTGTCCGGGCAGAATATTTAAGACAAGGATATACAGATGAAAGCAGTCGTCTTGGCCTATCACACCATCGGATGCAGGGGGATTGAAGCCCTCCTCCGAAACGGTTTTGAAATTGTATCGGTCTTCACCCACAAGGATGTCCCGGGGGAAACCATCTGGTTTGAATCGGTCGCCCAACTGGCTGCATTCAAAAACATCCCGGTATATGCCCCCGAAGACATCAACCATCCCCTCTGGGTCAAAAAGATCCGGGAGATGGAACCGGATATCCTCTTCTCCTTTTACTACCGTCATCTGGTGCAGTCGCCCATACTGGAGATCCCGCCCGGAGGGTGCCTGAATCTCCATGGGTCCCTCCTCCCCAGATACCGGGGACGGGTCCCGATCAACTGGGTCCTGGTGAACGGTGAAACAGAGACCGGGGTGACCCTCCATTATATGACGCCCCGTCCTGACGACGGCGACATTGTCCATCAGAAACAGATCCCCATATCCGGGGAGGACACGGCAAAAACCCTTCATGAAAAGGCGGCAACCGCTACCTCAGAGATGCTGGATGAGATTCTCCCCCGGATCGTGGCGGGCACGGCCCCGAGGACGCCCCAGAATCACGCGGCCGCCACCTATTTCGGAGGCCGGTCTCCCCGGGACGGCGAGATCGACTGGACCCGGTCTGCAACCCAAGTCCGGGACCTGGTCCGGGCCGTAACGCTCCCCTACCCCGGCGCCTTCAGCCATGTGGGTGACCGGAAATGCCTGTTCTGGGCGGTTTCCGAGGAGGAGGGGAGTGACCGGGGCGCACGGCCGGGAACCATCGTGTCCACTGATCCCCTGGTGATTGCCTGCGGAGAGGGCGCCATTGCCGTCGATTTCGGCCAGACAGAGGGCGGGGTCTACATGAGCGGGTCCCAGTTGGCTGCGGAACTGGGTCTGGTGGAAGGGATGTCCTTTGGAGAACATGCAGCCAGCCGGGCCGAGGCCATGAGGAAAAAGAGCGTCCTCATCCTGGGGGTGGACGGGTTCATCGGAAATGCATTGAGCGAGCGGCTCTTGGAGAGCGGAAGATACGAGGTGCATGGGATGGACCTGCGGTCCGACTATATCCAGCGGCTCCTCAAGAATCCGCAGTTTCATTTCGACGAAGGGGACATCTCCATCCATCGGGAGTGGATCGAGTACCACATTCGAAAATGCGACATCGTTATCCCCCTGGTGGCCATCGCCACGCCCATAGAATACACCCGAAACCCCCTGAGGGTGTTTGAACTCGATTTCGAAGAAAATCTGAGGGTGGTGAGGTATTGCGTCAAATACGGGAAACGGATCATCTTTCCCTCCACTTCCGAGGTCTACGGGATGTGCGACGACGCGGATTTTGACGAAGATGATTCCAGACTGATCCTGGGTCCCATCCGGATGCAGCGATGGATCTATTCCTGCTGCAAGCAGCTGCTGGACAGGGTCATCTGGGCATATGGGGCACAGAAAGGTCTCCAGTTCACCCTGTTTCGGCCCTTCAACTGGATCGGTCCCCGGCTGGACAGCCTGATGTCGGCACGCATCGGCAGTTCACGGGCCATTACCCAGTTGATCCTGAATCTGGTGGAGGGCTCCCCCATCCAGTTGATCGATTCCGGCAATCAGAAGCGATGCTTCACGGACGTGTCCGACGGTGTGGAATGCCTCTTCAGGATTATCGAAAACAAAGGGGAGGTCTGCGACGGCCGGATCATCAATATCGGGAATCCGGACAATGAGGCCAGCATTCGGGAACTGGCTGAACTTCTGGTACGGAAATTCAAGGAACACCCCCTCCATTCCAGGTTCCCGCCCTTTGCAGGATTCAGGGAGGTGGAGAGCAGGGCCTATTACGGTCAGGGCTACCAGGATATGGCCCACCGCAAACCGAGCATCCGGAACGCCGGACGCCTCTTGAACTGGACCCCTGTGGTGGAACTTGAAAAATCGGTGGAAGACACCCTGGATTTCTTCCTGAGAGAGGCCATCCGTTGCGGCGAGTTTGAGTTGCTGACCGGGGAATCCCTGGTATGCGGCGACACAACATCCCCCAGAGGAGCGCAGGATTCATGAAGGTCGGCCTGAGGATCGATGTGGATACCTTCAGGGGAACCCGGTACGGGGTCCCCGGCCTCTGCAGGGTCCTGGCAGATCATGGAATCGTGGGATCCTTCTTCTTTTCGGTCGGTCCGGACAACATGGGCCGGCACCTTTGGCGGCTGATCCGTCCCGGATTCTTGTTGAAGATGGTCCGGACACGGGCGGCCAATCTGTACGGGTGGGACATCCTCCTGCGAGGGACATTCTGGCCGGGTCCTGTAATCGGCCGAAAGCTCGGTCCTGTGATCCGGTCTGCTTCCGACGCCGGCCATGAGATCGGGCTGCATGCATGGGATCACCATCAATGGCAGACCAAGATCGACCGGATGACCGGGGATGTGATACGCCGCACCATCGAGAAAGGGACGGCGCTTCTGAGGGAGACGATCGGGCTCACCCCTGTGGGTTCCGCGGCCCCCGCATGGAAGTGCAACGACCGGGTTCTCCTGGAAAAGATGAAATTCCCCTTCACCTATAACAGCGATTGCCGGGGCCGCGACATCTTCTATCCCCTGGTCCGGGGAAAGGCCCTCCCGCAACCCCAGATACCGGCGACCCTCCCCACCTATGACGAGGTCATCGGCCGCAACAACATATCGGACAAGACATACAACGACTATCTGATCTCCCTGTTAAAACCGGAAGGCCTCAATGTCCTGACCATTCATGCAGAGGCCGAGGGGATAATCTGCCTGGAGATGTTCGACCGGTTTCTCGAAAAGGTCCGGTCCATCGGAGGGACCCTGGTGCCGCTCGGAGAATTGCTGATGGATGCCCGTGATATCGGAGAGGCAAAAATGGTGCCGATGGAGATTCCCGGTCGCGAGGGATGGGTTTCCTGTCAGGAAGAGGTCGCGTAGGGCTCTGCCATGAGGAAGCATTCTCTTGCCGTCATCTCTCTCTTTCTGATCCTCTACATCCTTCCCCTCGGATGGCGGCCCCTCGCCATCCCCGACGAGACACGATACGCCGAGATTCCCAGGGAGATGATCGCCTCCGGAGACTGGGTGGTCCCCCGTCTGAACGGTCTCAAGTACTTTGAAAAACCGGTTTTGGGATACTGGCTCAATGCCCTCTCCATTATGGTGTTCGGCGAGAACCCATTTGCCGTCCGCCTCCCGTCCGCCCTGTCCGCAGGGATGACGGCGATGATACTCTTCTTTCTGATGCGGCGATTCGGCACAAGGGCTGAGGCCGCGCCCCTCGGGGCCGCCGCCTATCTGACCGCTTTGCTGGTCCTGGCCCTCGGCACCATCAGCATCCTGGACAGCATGCTCACCCTCTTTCTGACCGGGGCCATGGCGTCCTTTTTTTTCGCCTACCAGGAAGGCCATCCTCTAAAAAGATCCGGGTTTCTCGCCCTGTTCGGGGCATTCTGCGGGCTTGCATTTCTCATGAAGGGATTTTTGGCCTTTGCCGTCCCCGGCATCGCCATCGTCCCCTTCCTGGTCTGGGAACGCCGTCTCAAAGAGCTGTTCCGGATCCTTTGGATCCCGCTGCTGGCCCTCCTCCTGGTCACCCTCCCCTGGGGCATCCTGATTCACCTGAAAGAGGGCGATTTTTGGAATTACTTCTTCTGGACCGAACACATCCGCCGGTTTATCTCCCCGGTTCCGGGCCAGCACCCGAAACCGTTCTGGTACTTCCTCCCCATACTGGCGGGGGGCGCCCTCCCCTGGCTCTTTCTTGTCCCTGCTGTGGTTTCGGAAACCACCGCCGGGGTGCGCCGCCGGGACCCCCTCGTCCGTTTCGCCGTCTGCTGGTTCCTGTTTCCCTTCCTCTTCTTCTCGGCATGCAGCGGCAAGCTCATCCCCTATATCCTCCCCTGTTTCCCCCCCTTTATAATGATCATCGCCATGGGGCTCGCAGACTACTTTGAGAAGGGGAAAAAACGGGCCTTTAATGTCGCTGCCTGGTGTTTGGCGGTTCTCATGGGGGGAATCGCGATTGCCCTGATGCTGAACCAGACCACCCGGATCCTCTGGGTAAGGGTTTACGATCCCTTGGAGTCCTGGAAGTGGGCCATCGCTGCAGGCGGTTTCCTGGCGTGGGGGGCCGGCGCCTTTTTTTCCGCGGTCCACCCGGACTGGAAAAGGAAGCTATTGTTTTTCATCCTTGCGCCTGTCCCCCTGTTATTCAGTGTGCATTTTGCCCTTCCGGATCACGTCCTGGAAGACAGGACCCCGGAACGTCTCCTTTTGCGCAACCACGACCGGATTTATCCCCACACGCGGATCGTCACCGGACCTCATCTGGTCCATGCGGTCTGCTGGTTCTATAAGCGGGACGATATCCATCTGCTGGAAAAGGCGGGTGAACTCCGGTACGGGGTGGACCGGGACGATTCACATCCTTCCAGGCGCTTAACCGTGACGGACCTTCGGGAACTCATTTCGGGGGATTCCGATAGGCGGGCGGTGGTCCTTTTCCTGGAAACCAAAGACTATCTGAAATATAAGGACCGCCTTCCCGAACCCGATGTAAAGGATACGGACAGCGCCTTTGTATTCCTGGTATTTCAGCCATGAAAATCCGTCCCCATCGCCATGACCTGAGAAAACCCCATGTCTCACGACAAAGTTAGGGGGATACCAAAATAGGGAGAATTCTCAATCTCTCCGTGTCCCTGTGCCTCTGTGTGAGATAGGTTTGATTTGGGCTGCCGGGTGGTGGGCGTGTCTACCGGTTCACGTTTATCATGAGGTAAACTCCGAAAAAAAGAAAGAGGCTGTTTGCCAGCCATGCTGCAAGGATCGGGGGGAGGATCCCTGCAAATCCGAGGGTGCGGGAAAGCCCTAACACAAGGAGGTATATAAAGCAGAGCGCAATGCCGATGGAGACGGCCATGGGCGTGCCCATCTCTTTTTTCCACAGGGCGATCGGGATTCCGATCAGGGCCATGATCAGGACCACAAAGGGGAAGGCGATCTTGATATGAAGGTCCACAAAATAACGGCTGGCGTCGTATCCTTCCACCCTGAGCCTTTTGGCAAACCGTTTCAACTGGTTATAGCCCATCTCTTCGGGCTCGATTTCCTTTCTCACAAAGTCCGTCGGCCCTTCGGGGATCTTCAGTTCCAGTCGTTGGAACCGGCTCAGATCGTAGCTCCCGTCTTGTTCACGGTTTTGAACGATGCCTTCCCTCAGCTGCCACACCCCGTCCACCCAGGTTCCTGACCGCGCATCGATCCTCCGGATCAGATGAAAAGAATCATCAAAGAAGTAAAAGGCAGGATCGATCATGGTACGGGTCTGGTCATCGAACTGTCTCATCCAGTAGATGCCATTATCCCCCTTGTACCAGATATGACGCTGCCCGTGGAACTGGCCGGTCTTTTCCTTTTTGACTTCCTCCCGCCATATCCTGTTGGCGTGGGAGCTGGTATAGGGGACAAGGGTTTCTGAAAGGAGGAACATGGCCATGGAAAGAAATACGGCCGTGACAATAACCGGCTGAGAGATCTTCCAGACATGGGTCCCGCACGCCCTCAGGACGGTGATCTCATTGTTTCGTTTCATCAGGCTGAATGCGATGATGACGGTGGTGAGGGTGGCCACAGGGAGCATCTGCACAGTGATGGCGGGGATCTTGTACAGAAAGTAGGAGACCACCACGCCCCTGGGCGCCTGTGCCTTTATGAAGTCGTCGATCCCGCTGGTAAAGTCTATCATCAGATAGATGGCGATAAACACCATCTGGCAGATGATAAAGAGTTTGAAAAACTCCTGGACAAGATATCGCGTTAAAATATTCATATTTGGTACCCGAACGGAATCCTGGAAAATCAAGAAACAGTGAAATATGAGAAGAGGTTTGTTAATGTAAATTTCGTTCCATCAATTTTCAATTTTCAATTCTTGAATATTCAATAGTGCCTGAATCACGCCAAGGCGTGATTTTCGTTCAGGCACTATTTGGTAAATTCCAGTCACCTGCCCACTATCCGTTCGTATCACTCCGGCTTTGTGATAAAAAAACCGCTTAACATTGCGTTCGCAGGGGGGTCTCATTTAAACCGCTGCAAAAATCTGAATTGCCCGTGGGAACGGCGGTCTCACCCGTTCTTCCCCGGACTCGGAGACCGCGGCATCAGGAGCAGCGGAGGCGGTGTCATTGCATCATCCGGCCATGGAATCAGCCCTGCAAGACGGAAAAAGGCGTCATTCCCTACCATCACATTGGTGCTGTTGGCCGCCGCCGGCCGGAACAGTCCCCACTCCCGGACCCTGGGCCAGTCGCCGGGCCGCAGATTCACCAGGAGAGGCCCTTCCCTTCCAAGGCGTTTCAGATTCTCTTCCCCCTTTAGAAAAAAATCAGCATGATCCCCCAGGGTGCTTCCAAATCGGAGTTCGCCCATATTGTCCACCAGAATGGTGCGGCGCCGGGTGTAGAAACTCAACCCCTGGTCAAAGGTGCGCCATTCTGCCACACGTATCTCCTTGGGCAGGGGCAGAGGCATCTCCTTCATGAGCCCCCCCACCTTTCTGTAGGTGGCCGCTACCGGAACCATCATCACCATGCCGGGGATGAGCATCACCAGGACCAGGCCTGCGGCGGCCGGTATCATGCGACGTTTGAACATTGCCATGACCAGGAGGGCGCCGCCCAGCAACAGGGCGCCCTGGGCCAGCCTGACAGGCCATTCCAGTGCGGTCCCAGGGAGCATGTCCTGGGACCGGGCGTAATAGGAGACCACCGGAATCGCCGCCAGGAGGAAGACTCCCGTGATCCCGGCGCACCATCGGGCCGACCTCCTTGCCAGCCCCCCGTTTACCAGGTGGAAGGCCATCAGCATTGCCATGGCCGGGTAGGCGGGGAGGATATAGGGCACGAGCTTGCTTCGGCTCAGGCTGAAGAGACCGACCACGGCCCCGGCCCACAGGATCAAAAAAAGAATCCCTTCGGACTGCCGGGCGGCGTTCGGATCGTCCGGAGACTTATCCCTCCCTTGGAACAGGACCCGGGGCAGACGAACGGCTTTCATTCCGCGCCTGAGGCTCGACAGCGCCGAGGGGAAAAAAAAGGCGGTCCAGAACAGCATGCCGAAAGGGAAGATGACCAGGAAAAACCAGAACGGTTTGGCATGTTCTTCCTGCATCAGACGCCCGAAATGCTGGACCACAAAGTAAAAATGAAAAAACTCGGGATTGCGGAATCCTGCGGCCAGATGCCAGGGGAGGACAATGACGGCAAACACCAGGAGACCGGGAATCCAGCACAGGGACCCCAGGGCGCGCCAGTCCGACCTCAGGGCGATAACGCCGAGGACGATCCCTCCTGTCAGGGCAATGGCCGCAACCCCTTTGGTCATGACGGCGAGGCCCATGAGGGCCCAGGCCGCAATGTACCAGCGCCGCTTGGCTCCCCCCGGCAATGCCCGGTACCCGCACCACCATGTCCCCCAGGTGGCGGTGAGAAGGAGGCTGAAGAGGCCGTCGATGATCGGGAGGCGGGCCAGTATCAGGGGAATGACGCTGGTGAGGTACACCCATCCCGCCATAACCCCCACGCGCCTCCCGAAGAGACAATTTCCGAGGGCCATGATCAGGACCACCGTCAGAAAGCCCGCCAGGGCAGGCACCATGCGCACCACCCATTCCGACTGTCCGAAAAGCGCCATGGCGCCGGCCACACACCAGTAAAAGAGGGGGGGCTTCTCAAAATACTTCACATAGTTGAGGCGCGGGGTGATAAAATCGCCGGTCTCCAGCATCTCGCGGGAAATCTCCGCGTACCGGCCTTCGTCCGGATCCAGAAGCGGATAGCCGTCCAGACCGATGAAGTAGATGCCTGCGGCCAGGACCGTCACCAGGATCATGACCGCAATGACCCCTCCCCCTTCCCTTGAACGAGGCCTATCCGCCGGCAAGGTGTATCATCTCCTTTGACGTGTATTCGGCCACATCCGCCAGGCCGTCGAGGGGCATGAAACAGAGGGCGTTGGCAGAGAAGAGGATAGTGGCGGCAGCGGGAAACTCCTCGTCAGCGAGATAACATATATAGGAGAGCGCAATCTTGGGGAGGGGATAGAGGATCAGGGAGAAGTCGCCCCCGACCCCGTCTGCTCCGCCGAATGCCGCCTTGAGGGTCCCGGCCTTTTCCTTGATCCGGGGGACATGGGGAGCGAGCACCTGTTCGCTGTTAACGCCGAATGCCCCCTGATAGGGCATGCTTCCCTGAAAATCCCTGAACGAGGTAAAGGGTTCGATCCGGATCTCCTCAGGAGCGGCGTGTCGTGCATACAGGGAGACCAGGAGGGCTTTGGGATCCACACTCGGGGCCCCGGACAGGATTATCTTGTCGGGATCCAGACAACACGTCTGTCCAAAGGCACGGAAGAAGAGGGTGCGCCCCCTCCTTTCCGCCCCCATCGATCTCTCCAGTTCCGGGAGGGGACGGGAAAAGGCCTCTTGGAGGTTGTCGCGGATAATCTTCTCATAGCCGGTGGACACGAAGCGCGCCTCCTTGAATGACTTGCCTGGCCCGCTTACCAGAGGCCCCTGACAGCAGAATAGATCAATTTCTGGTATTCCATAATGGCGGCGCTCACATATCGATCCCTTTTCCACCAGGTATCGGCCTTGAAACCGGAATAGCGGGAAGGAGATATCATGATTTCCGCCCCTTCCCCCTCCAGGATGTTCCTGAAGACCCGGTAGGTTCGCCTGGCGCTGTATGGGGGGGTGACCACGATCATGGACCGGATCTCTTTTTTTTGTACCCGCTCCTTCAGTGCTTCGGCCTCTTCCCTTAGACTGTCCACAACACCCTTGCCGACAATATATGCGGATTCAGGGACATTCAGGGACTTCAGCGTGTCCACGAACAGCCGGCGGGTCTCAGGATAGCGACCCCCCTTCTCCCTCAGGATGTCCAGGCCCGCCGGAGGGGGTTCTTGAGGGATGAAGATCCGGGGGGCCAGCCCCTTCTGAAACAGCTCGGCCGCGGTCAGGCTTTGTTCCAGGGGAGGACCCGGCGTACATACGATCAGATCGGCCTCTTTGAGGGGATGATCCAAAATAAGATAATCCCCCATGGCGGTCAGAATGGGAACCCGGTAATAGGAGATGACCGCGTAACCGACCACCAGGAGGAACAGGAGCCATTTCCATATGCTCGGCCCTTTCGACCGGCCCCCCTCCGGTTCTATCGGCCTGTTTTCCGCAGACGCCGGGTACTCGCTCCCCCCGCTCCCTGAATCCCCCTGCCGGGCCTCCTCTTGCGAGTCCGGACCAATCCATTTCGAGAGAATACCGGTCAGATCCCCGGCACTTCCATCTTTGTTTGACGCCTTCATGCTGCACCTCTCTGGATGGGAGACCGCATCACAAATGGTAGGCGGTCATCATATCAGATTTTGACCGTTCCTCCAAATGAAATACGGATCCCCGGCCTCAATTCTCATGCTGTTTAAGGCTTGACCTGATTGCGGTTTGTTTTTATAACTCTATGGGGATGTGGGATAACAAAGATTTGAATCCCAATGCGCAGACCCGCACATCCCATATCGCATATCGCAACTCGGATGGAGGGAAACATGGATGTATTGATCGTCGGCAGCGGGGGCCGGGAACACGCCCTTGCCTGGAAGGCAGGCCGGTCACCCCAGGTTCAAAAGGTATTCGTGGCCCCGGGCAATGCCGGGACAGCGCAGGAACCCGGAGTGGAAAACCTCGATATCGGGTCCGATAGCATTGATGCCCTGATCGCCTTTGTCCGGCAGCAGGGGGTGGGCCTTACCATCATCGGGCCGGAGGCGCCCCTGGTGGCAGGCATCACGGATGCATTCCACGAGGCGGGGCTTACCTGCTTCGGACCTACCAGAGATGCGGCCCGGTTGGAAGGCTCAAAGGCCTTTTGCAAGAACTTCCTGGCCCGTCACCATATCCCTTCGGGCGAGTACCAGACCTTTACCGAATTGGCACCGGCCGTCGCCTACATCCGCAGACACGGGGTCCCTGTGGTGGTCAAGGCCGATGGTCTTGCAGCGGGCAAGGGCGTCATCATTGCAGGGTCGGAATCCGAGGCCATCGCCGCGGTTGAAGGGATGCTCTCCGGAAAGGACTTTGGCGAGGCCGGGAAAAAGGTGATCATCGAGGAGTGCCTGGAGGGGGAAGAGGCCAGCTTCATTGCCATAGTGGATGGGGAGCACATCCTCCCCCTGGCCACGTCACAGGATCACAAGGCCCGTGATAATGGCGATAGAGGCCCCAACACCGGAGGGATGGGCGCCTACTCGCCCGCCCCTGTGATCACGCCCGAACTGTTCGACCGGGTCATGAAAGAGATCATCCGGCCCACGGTCAGGGGGATGGCGGCCGAAGGCTGTCCCTATACCGGGTTTTTGTATGCAGGTCTGATGATATCCGAGGATGGGACCCCCCGGGTACTGGAGTACAACTGCCGGTTCGGAGATCCTGAAACCCAGCCCATTATCCTGAGACTCAAGTCCGATCTGGTGGATATCTGCCTGGCCGCCCAGGAGCGGCGCCTGGATGAGGTGGCGGTGGAATGGGATCAGCGGGTTGCCTTGGGGGTGGTCATGGCGGCCGGCGGGTATCCGCTCAATTACCGGAAAGGCGACCGGATCTACGGTCTTCCCCAACATGAGGCGGAGGGGATAAAGATCTTTCACGCCGGGACCCGGATGGAAAACAATCAGGTGGTCACCAACGGCGGAAGGGTCCTCTGCGTCACCGCCCTTGGGGCCACGGTCCGTGAGGCCCAGGCCAGGGCGTATGAACAGGCAAAGGGGATACAGTGGGACGGGGTCTACTACCGCACCGACATCGGGTACCGGGCCGTGGCAAGGGAATATAAGAAAGCCTGAAGCGTAAAGATGGAAGCTCAAAGCTCAGAGGATAGTTAAGCCGGCTTTCAGCTTTCAGCTTCAGGCTTCGAGCTTAACGAGGAAAGCCTGAGGCGCAAAGATGGAAGCTCAAGGCTCAGAGGATAGTTGCGCCTTGCTTTCCGCTTTCGGCTTTCGGCTTCGAGTCGAACGGGGCTACCCGCACTTGGTAAACCCGCAGAAGTGACAGGTCATACACCCCTCTTCAAAACTGATGGTCTGCCCGCACTCCGGGCACTTTTCCCCCAGGAGGCTGTTCTTGGGCCTGCCGCCATTCCGCTTCACGGGCTGGCCCTGCATATACCTTTTTTCAAGAACCCTGCTGATGGCGTCGGGGATGGAGAGGACCAGGCCGTCCTTTTGAAATACCGGATGCTCGCCCCCGATCCCTTTGAGTTGTTCCACGATCTTTTCCACCTGAACCCCGGACCTCAGGGCCAGGGACACCAGCCGGCCGATCGCCTCGGTCTTTGCAGTGGTGGACCTCCCTGACTTGCCGATGGTGGCGAAGACCTCGAAGGGCCGGCCTTCGTACTCCGTCACGGTCACATAGAGGGCGCCCATGCCGGTCATCATCTTGGTGGTGAAGCCTTCCAGGGTCTCGGGCCGCTCCTTTACAGCGGTCATGAATCCGCTCTCCTGGGGGAGTTTATCCGTGTCGGCAAAAGAGAGTACCTGGTTCTCCTTGCTCCCGTCCCGGTAGATGGTCACCCCCTTGCACTGAAGCTCATAGGCCAGGTCATAGACCTTCTTGACATCCTCGGCGGTCGCGTCCCGGGGGAGATTGACCGTCTTTGACACGGCGTTGTCCGTGTATTTCTGAAAGGCCGCCTGCATGCGGATATGCCATTCGGGGATAATGTCGTGGGCCGTCACAAAGACCGCCCTCTCCTCTTCGGGGATCTCCGTCATCCCCCGGATACTCCCCTTCCTGGCGATGGCGTCCATCAATTCCGGGCTGTAAAACCCCTTTTGTCTGGCGATTTTTTCAAAGTGGGGGTTCACCTCCAGCAGTTTGTCGTTGTCCATGACATTGCGGACAAAACTGAGGGCGAAGAGCGGCTCGATGCCGCTGGAACACCCGGCGATGATGCTGAGGGTGCCGGTGGGGGCGATGGTCGTGGTGGTGGCGTTCCGAAAGGCGCATCCCTCACGGTCCTTGAATATGCTCTGGTCGAAATTACCGAAGACCCCCCTCTCCCGGGCCAGGTCAGCGGAGGCCAGGTGGGACTCCTCCTGGATGAACCCCATGACCGCCTCGGCCGTTTCAAGGGCCTTTTCAGAATCATACGGGATCCGCAGCTGGTACAGCATATCGGCAAACCCCATCACCCCGAGACCGATCTTGCGGTTCCCCTTGACCATGGCGGAGATTTCAGGAAGGGGGTATTGGGACATATCGATGGTGTCGTCCAGAAACCGGACACTCCACCAGACCACCTCCTTGAGGCCGTCATAGTCGATGATGGGACCTTCCTCGGTCCGCATGACGAACTTGGCCAGGTTAATGGACCCCAGGTTGCACGCCTCCAGGGGGAGCAACGGCTGCTCTCCGCACGGATTGGTGCTCTCGATCTCTCCCAGCCCCGGAGTGGGATTGTCCTTGTTGATCTTGTCCAGAAAGACGATGCCCGGGTCTCCGTTCTCCCATGCCTGAGTCACCAGGGACCCATACACCTCTGCGGCATCCAGGGTCCCCGCCTTTCGATCGTCCCGGGGATCTTTCAGGTCATAGGGGACGCCCTTCCTGGCGCTTTCCATAAAGTCATCGGTAACCGCCACTGAGATATTAAAGTTGTTGAGTTCGCGGTTCTGCTTCTTGCAGTGGATAAATTCCATGATATCGGGGTGATCCACCTTGAGGATGGCCATGTTGGCCCCCCTGCGGGTCCCCCCCTGCTTGACCTGTTCGGTGGCGGTATTAAAGATCCTCATGAATGACACAGGACCTGAAGCCACCCCTCCGGTGGTGCCCACCCGGGCTCTCTTGGGCCGCAGGCGCGAGAAGGAGAAACCGGTCCCGCCGCCGGATTTATGGATCAGGGCCGCATTCTTCAGGGCATCGAAAATCCCGTCCATGCTGTCATTCACCGGGAGGACAAAGCATGCGGCCAATTGCCCGAGCCGGCGGCCGGCGTTCATCAGGGTCGGGGAGTTGGGGAGGAACTTGAACTCGGTCATCATCCTGTAAAAGATCTCCTCCATCTCCTTTACCCGGGCATCCCCCCCATAGGCCTTCTCGGCCTTTGCAATATGCCCGGCCACCCTGGCAAACATCTCTTCCGGGGTTTCGATGACCTCGCCTTCGCTGTCTTTTCTGAGATACCGCCGCTCCAGCACACGGGCGGCGTTTCCTGAAAGCTCAAGGCCCCTTCTTACGAAGATAGACTTGTCCAGACGGATCGGCGTGGTCTTTGAGAGCCCCCACTCCAGGAGTTTGGCCTCGATCATACGTTCTATCATCGGCATGGTAATGGTCTGGAGCTCCAGCTTCGCGATCTCCTCGCGCAGGAACCGGCTGATGTCCATGGCCTGGTCTGCATTGATAGGGTTGGTCCGGATCAGAAGATCGGAAAACCGGTCGTCATCCCACCTGTATGCGCGGAGGTCAAATGAATCCTCCCCTGTAACCAAGATTTTTTCCTGCTGTCCCATGTACATCCTCCTCCTGTTTGGATTCGACTTACGCCCCGCCACGACCTGCATTCACCTTTGGGGACCAGAGTCCCCCGACCTCGCATTGAACAAATCCGTTTCAAACGTGACCCACCGTGCGGTCCTGCCCTTGCCTGTAGTGTGGTAATGAATTATATTAACACTAAAACAACGCGTGCGGATGGCCGAATATCAATGGAAATCCGCCTGTCGGCCGCACGCAAGTCTTGAAATTCGGAAAGCCGGTCAGATGATCCATAATCTCCCAATCCGGATCCTCGGATGTCCGCAAGAAGGATGTGTCACCCGCCTTCCGGCGGAGCGCTTTGATGCAGTCCATGTGCCTGCAGGCTGAGCAGCCAAGGGAATTGATGGTGTCATTTACCAAATGAGGGTTTCATTTTATACACAATATATAGTGTGTCAAGAAAAAAAAGATACAACATCTAAGCCTAAAATGGCTGGGAGGCTAATCCTTTGAAAATTCTGAATAAAAAAATCAAGGCACGGTTGCGCCATCGCCACGCGCTCCTCATGCAGATGTTCTGGGTCATTCTCATCCTTTTCCTCACCGCCCGGCTTCATGCCGCCTCGGTGACGGACGGGGCCCAACGATTCACCCTGGATAACGGATTGACCGTCATTCTCAAACAGGACAAGAGCGCGCCCGTGGCGGCCATCCAGGTCTGGGTCAAGACCGGAAGCGCCAATGAAACCGCTGAAGAGGCAGGGATCACCCATCTCATTGAACACATGATCTTCAAGGGCACCCCGTCCAGGGCCACCGGAGAGATCGCCAGGGCCATCGAGTCCGCCGGGGGCCGTATCAATGCGTACACCTCCTTTGACAGGACCGTCTATTTTGTGGAGATCCCCAGCGCCGAGTTTGATACGGGCCTGGGCGTCCTCCTGGACGCGGTCCAGCACTCCCTGTTCGACCCTGAGGAGCTGGAACGGGAAAAGGAGGTGGTCCTGGAGGAATACCGGCGTTCCCTGGATATTCCTGAGACGCAGTTGGCGTGGGACCTGATGGCCCTCTCCTATCAGGCGCACCCTTATGGGCGGCCGATCATCGGAACCGAAGAGACGATCCGTTCCTTTGATCGCCAGGCGATTCTCAATTATATGGACAAATGGTACACCCCCCGCAACATGGTGCTGGCGGCAGTGGGGGACTTTGACACGGAAAAGGCGCTCAAGACCATCACGGCCCTGGTCAAGGATTTTCCCGAAAGGACCGGAAAGGCCCCTGACAGGCCCCAGGAGCCCCCCCAGACAGGGCTCAGGAAGGTCGTCAAGAACGACCCGGTCCAGCAGGTCTACCTGAATCTGGTCTGGCACATCCCCTCCTTGAACCACGAAGATATCTACCCCCTGAATGTCCTTGAAACCATACTGGACCACGGCAAGAGTTCCAGACTCTATACCCGCCTTAAAATGGATGCCAATTTGGTATACAGCGTGGATGCGGGGACCTATGCCCTGGAAGACCCGGGCCTCTTCTCCCTGGATGCGGCCCTCGGTCCTGACAAGCTGGACCCCGCGCTCAGGGCCATCGGGGAGGAGATCTCCAGGATTGCCGCGGAGCCGGTCTCCGATGCCGAGTTGGCCCAGGCCAGGACCATTTCCGAGGCCGATTTTGTCTTTGATATGGAAGACATGGGAGGACAGGCCCGGACCCTGGCGTTTTTTCAGACCATGACCGGCGATATGTATCACGCGGACAGCTATACGGAGCGGATCCAAAAGGTGACCCGGGCCGATATTCTCCGGGTCGCCCGCACCTATTTGAAACCGGAAAATCTCACTATCGGGATCATGGCCCCCGAGGGGACCCGGATCGCCCTGGAAAACCAGGCCATCGCGGCCATGTTTACACCGCCGGAAGCGGAAGCCTTACAGGACGTCGTCAAAAAGTCCGAAAAGGAACCCAAGCCCGTCATGGAGGTCCTTCCAAACGGCATGCGGCTGATCTTAAAAGAGGATCATGGCATTCCAGGGGTATCCATGACCGCCGCCTTTCTGGGGGGAACGCGGCTGGAGACCCCGGGCAAGTGGGGCATCTCCGGGTTTACCGCCGCCATGCTGACCCGGGGGACCCAGGAGCGGACCGCGGCCCAGATCGCCGCCACCGTGGAATCGTGGGCAGGGAGATTGAACGGGTTTTCAGGGAGGAACAGCCTCGGCGCTTCAGGGAGGTTTCTGAGCAAAGACCTCTACGCCGGGCTGGAACTCCTGGCCGACGTGCTCCTCAACCCGGCCTTTCCCCCGTCCGAAATCGACAAGGTCAGGGAGGACATCCTCGCGGGCATCAAGGCCAAGAAGGACCGGCCCACCCGGGAGCTGTTCGACCTGTTTTATGAAACCCTGTATCCCAATTATCCCTACGGACACCCCCAGTCAGGGACCCCGGAGACCATTTCATCCATTTCCCGGTCAGACCTTGAAACATGGTACCAATCCGTGGCCATCCCCTCCAATCTGGTCCTGACCATTGTGGGAGACCTGAACACGGACCAGGTGATCCCTTATGTAAAGACCCTCTTCGCCACCTTTTCGCCCACAGACAGGAAACTCCCCCATATCCCGGCGGAACCTCCCCTCAAACAGGCCCGGATGGCCCATATCCAGCGGCCGGGGGCCCAGACCCATCTGGTGGTGGGATATCTGGGGGCAGGGGTCGGGACCCGGCTCGATGCCCCCATGTCGCTCATCAAGACGGCCCTGGCCGGTCAGGGGGGAAGGTTGTTCACCGAGCTGAGGGACAGGCAGAGTCTGGCCTATGCGGTCATGGCATTCAGGAGTCCGGGCCTTGAAACCGGGGCCTTCGGCGCCTACATGGCAACGGATCCCGCCAAAGTGGAGGCCGCCGCAAAGGGGATTTTCGAAGAAATGGCGCGGATCAGGGAAGAAGGGTTGACAGAAAAGGAACTGGCGGCGGCCAAGAGCTATCTTTTGGGGAACCTCCAAATAGGACTTCAGACCAACGGGAGTCAGGCCATGCAGATGACCCTGGACGAACTCTACGGCCTGGGCTACAACCACCTCCCTGACCACATCAGGGACATTGAGGCGGTCACCCTGGAGGATATCCGCCATGCAGCCCAAGAGATCATCCTTCCGGACAGATATGTGCTGGTCACCGTGGGACCCGGTGACGGCCCCACGCAAGCTGGATCTCTCACAGAGCACACAGAGGCACAGAGGATTTCATCTCGGTGATCTCTGTGAACTCGAGCGAAGCGGGTGTGAGGAGGATATTAAAGAAGGCTTTCAGCTTTGAGCTTCCAGCTTTTAGCTCCTATAAAGATCCTTCGCTGCAGGTGGTGTCAAACCCCCCGCGCGTATTGTAGATGGTGGTCACCTTCAACCGGTTCGTGGACAAGGTCTCCTTCAGGTCAGTGTAGATCCGTTTGGTCACGCCCTCCTGAAACAGACCCACCGTCCGGAAGCTGACCACATAATATTTAAGGGATTTCAGCTCGATGCATTTCCCCCCTTCAGGATAATACTCGATAATCAGACGGCCCACGTCCGGGAGCCCGCTGAAGGGGCAGGCGGCGATCAGTTCACGCGTCTCTGTTTTGATGTATTGATGGGGACTGTCAAACGCAAATGTCTCCAGAAAATCGGTCCGGATCTTTTCCGGGCCCTCGTATTCAAAGATCTTCCCTTCCGCCTCAGCCATTCACGTGTTCTCCTTTCTGTTTACGGCCACAGTTAACCACATTTTGTTCGCCCTTTCAACATGAGATCCAGCGGTTTTAGCGGTTTCCGCATTCAAATGAATTGACAATGTATATACGGCCCATTAAAATATTACCATGGACATCATCTGGGACAAGGCGAAAAATATTTGGCTTCAAGCCAACCGGGGAATTTCTTTTGAAGAGATCGCCGACAGGATAATGGATAACAGCTACTTAGAAATCCTTGAGAATCCAAGCAGAGACAACCAGATGGTGTTTTTACTGAATATCCATGACTACACATGGGTGGTTCCATTCCTGATGGATGACAAAGACAGGATCGTCCTGAAAACCGCCTTTCCAAGTAGAAAATTTCATGGCAGATATGGAGGGAAACATGAAGACTCTAACCAATGAAGAACGGGCTATTGAAAACAGCGTGGATTCCATGGTGCCGGTGTCAGGTGACAAACGGAAACGGGTTGAGTCGATTCTCGGCCGGGCCAAAAAGAATAGGGCCATCAGCCTGAGAATCGCTGAGTTTGACCTTGAAAAGCTTAAAGAAAAGGCCGAAAATGATGGGATCCCCTATCAGACGCTCATCAGCATGATCCTTCACAAATACATCACCAACCAGTTGGTTGAAAAGAGCGAAGTGCTGAAATCCATTCAGCTCCTGCAAGACCAGGAAGGGATCTGATGGGTGGATGAGGTGAGATCGGTCCCCAGGGATCTGCAATCCTTATAAGCGTTCATCGCCCGTCAGGGCTGGGGCTGTTCAGATCCTGAGCCTCGTGAAATTCATGCAAATGACAGCGAAGCGCATTTCGCTGGGGCCTTTCTTCCAGGATCAGAACAAACCCACCAAAACCCTCTTCGCGTACTTCGCGTCTTTGCGGTTCAACCAGAGGGCCTAACTCCCCACATCCACAATCGGCCTGACCTCGGCAATCTTGAACCGGATGGCTGCGTGGATCATGTCTCCGGCCGCCTTCCCGGCCACCTTGGTGATATTCTCCTTAATCTGCTCGTAAAACCCGCCCCCGGTTTCCACGTCCAGGGCCTCCAGATAGACCCTGGCGCCTTTCCAATCCATGAGGGTATCGCCCGGTTCCATCACAATAAAGACAGCATGGGGGTTTTCCTGCAGGTTGTTAAAGGATCGATTCTTGCCCATCCCCATGACCACGGTATTCTCGTCGATCATCTGCGGTGATCCGAACACGGCGACATTCACCTCGCCTCTTTGGTTTGCCGTGCTCAAGGTTCCGATCCGCGGCCGCTTGTTGAACAGCTCCATGACTTCGTTGCGATTCATGATCCTCCTCCTTGGCTATGGGTTGATGTCTTTCCACTCATCACGGATTCTCCGGCCTTCACCAGAGGATCACCACCTTCCTCCCATCCCGCATCTCCCCCCGCACCTTCTCCATGTGCCGGAGGGCCGCGATCTCCCTTTCCAGGTCCGAGGGTTTTAATTCCAGCCGCCGGGCCAGGGCCCCAGGCTCGATGCCGCCCGTCTCTTCCAGTATTTTGAGGATCTCTTCCTGGACCGGCGTGAGCTGGGCGGCTCCGGGCTGCTCCTTGATGGATTTGGCCGTATACACTGCCCAGGGGTCGCAGGCCTTGGCCGGGGATAATGCATCCATATAACAGTCCTCACACAAGATCTGCCCGAAATACTCCCTCTCCTCTCCCGCTTCGATCACGGCGTTACACTTTTCGCAGTTCATATGATCATCCCTCCTATTACGCTAACTCCGTGCGATTATGGCTTTTTCTCATGGCATAAACCCATTAACCGCGAAGAACACCAAGGATGTCTTGGTTGTCTTTATGTCCCACTGCCGGAGGCATGGTGGTTTTCGTTTGTCAGGCTCTCAACGACAAACGAAAAAAACAAATACCTTTGCGACCTTGCGGTTCAACAAACATACCACAAATCCCCCGCCTCTCGAACCTATAACATTATGATAATACAAGAAGCCGGCACCGCACGTATTTTTCTTGATATTTCCGTTCCACCCATATAAAATGTCAATAAATATGGCTAAGGAGGTAGCGCACATGCCCAGAATGGTCAAGAAAACCATTGAACTGGATCAGGATCATATCGATATGGCCCGCCGGATCTTTGGGGTGAGGACCGACAAGCAGGCCGTCAACAAGGCCCTGGAGATGGTGATTATCGATGATCAGATTATCGAGGCCCATGAGTCGGTAGCCGGCAAAGGGGATCTGATTGAGGATATCTTCAGATGAAGGTGATGTTCGATACCGACATCTACATCTCTTTTATCCGCAACAGGACCCACAGCACCGAACTCCTGCGCCGTGGAACCACCAAGTACCTCTCCGGAGTGGTTTTAATGGAGCTTTGGGCCGGAATCAGAAACAAGCGGGGGGAAAGGCTCCTTAATCAACTCCAAAAACCGTACATGGATGCCGGTCGGATGGTTACGTTGACTCCTGAGCAATACATCCGGATCGGAGAATTTTTTTCAGATCTCCCTCCCATGTACAAGGCCCTCTCCAAAAAAGCGGATTTCTTGAACGATGTTCAAATTGCACACACGGCCGTTTCCATCGGTGCGGTTCTTTACACAGAGTACGCCGCCCACTTTGATATCATCGCGAAGTCCATGAGACAGCTTAAGGTGGCCTATCTTTAGTACTATATCACTGGTCTTCTGTCATGAAAAACAAGAAAATATGGCCATCCTTCCACTGCACGTTTACCTTCCGTCATTCCGGCACGGTTTTGGCCGGAATCCAGGAAAACCGGTGGCAAAACCCATTCCTTCTTATCAGGTGTACAAAGGCACGGTTTTCGATCTCGTGGATCAGGCCAAGGATTTCGTGCTCTCCAAGATAGACCTCTGGGTGGGAACAAGAGCGGAAAGCACCCAGGCGCCGACGAAATACGAAATTCCGCAGGAAGTTGTCGCCGAAGCCATCGTCAATGCCGTCGTGCATCGCGACTACACCAGCAATGCCAGCGTGCAGGTCATGCTCTTTAAAGATCGGCTCGAAGTCTGGAATCCCGGAACCCTGCCGCCGACCCTGACGCTTGAAAAACTGCGCGGCCCCCATGCCTCAGTACCCCATAATCCGCTTCTGGCCGAGCCCATGTACCTGACCAAGTACATCGAACGCATGGGCACCGGAATCCGTGATATGATCCGGCGATGCAGTAAAGCCGGGCTTCCTGAACCTGAAATCAGGCTTGACGGAGGGTTTTTTGTGTTGACGATCCGGAGGAAAAAGCCTGAGCCATGGGCCAAGTCGGGGCCAAGTCGGGACCAGGTCACCCCGCAAGTCACCCCGCAAGATACCCTACCAGTCAACCTACCAGTCACCCCACCAGTCGCGGTGGTTGTTCTGATTCGTCTGATCGGCTCAAGCGGGCCTCTCGGAAACTCAGAAATCCTTGCAAATCTGGGACTTAAAGATCGTACGCATCTTCGTGAGCATTATATCGACCCAGCCCTTGCAGATGGACTGGTGGAGCGCACCATTCCCGAGAAACCCACCAGTCGCCTCCAGAAATACCGGCTCACGGAAAAGGGCCGCAGGTTACTGGAACAGTTGGAAAAGGGAAAGAGCCGTCCATGAAGAACATTGCGGCTACCGGACAAGTGAGCGGGCAAGTCGAGGCCCATGAGGCCATAGTCACGCTACCAGTCGCCCCACCAGTCGCGGTGGTTGTTTTGATTCGTCTGATTGGCTCAAGTGGCCCTCTCGGAAACTCGGAAATCCTTACAAATCTGGGGCTTAGAGACCGTGCTCATCTCCGTGAGCGCTACATCGACCCAGCCCTTGCCGACGGACTGGTAGAGCGCACCATCCCCGACAAACGAAAACCACCATGCCTCCGGCAGTGGTGTATAGAAACACCCAAACCACTCTTGGCGTTCTTTGCGGTTCAACAAAAATCCCGAAAACCGCCCACCTCTTGATTTCATAATAATGTGATAACACGGAATTGTTAACGATCAACCACCCAACCCACGAAATGAGTCAAAAAGGCCGCTGCCCCAGGCCTTGTAATAGTCTATCAAACCGTTCTTATTTGATTTTAAATTTGTTGACATTATCCATTTCATTCGCCTATTCTGACATAAGAAGCATTCACAGCAGCGGTGCGACCCCGGATTATTCCCGCTGTTCAACTTGGTACCAGGAATTCAGCAGATTTGAATCCGGTGATGACGGAAGGCGCTGGGAGCCAATAGGAGAAGATCTTTGCTTTCAGAGGTTGATCAGACAAGGCTGACCGTATCAAGGGCCATGGATCCCAAAAGGAAGTCGCAGTTCGGTCAGTTCTTTACCCCCGCATCCATCGCCCGCTTCATGGCAGAAATGTTTGACGTAGGCGGAAAGGAAGATTGTCGACTCCTTGACCCAGGAGCCGGGATTGGGTCTCTTTCCGCAGCGTTTTTGGATAGATGGGTGTCTGGTGGCCTCAATTTTCGGCGAATTGAACTCCATGCCTTTGAAATTGACAAGGCCCTCCTGCCGTATTTGAATAAGACGCTTGCGGCATATGAGGACCAAGCCGGTTTGGTGCCGCTGATCCGAAATGTCGATTTCGTTCACGCCGCGGCAGATAGCCTTTTTGGTAATCTCTTCGCCGCGGCACTACCTGGCTACACGCACGCAATCTTGAATCCGCCTTACAAAAAAATAAGAAGCGACTCCGCACACCGGGCCGCATTACGGAAAGTGGGAATCGAGACTGTCAATTTATATTCTGCCTTTGTCGCCTTATCGCTGTCTCTCCTTGATGACCAAGGAGAACTCGTTGCGATCATCCCCCGCAGCTTCTGCAATGGGCCGTATTATCGCCCTTTTCGCAATTTTATGCTTGAGCAGGCCGTGATCAAACAGATTCACCTGTTTAGCTCGCGCAACAAGGCATTCAAGGACGACGATGTCCTGCAGGAAAATATCATCATTCGATTGGAGCGTGGTGGTCGCCAGGGTCCGATACGCATTTCAACGTCAACAGACGAGAGTTTCGATGACTTAACCGTTCAGGAATATCCATTGGAACGGATCATTTTTCCGGACGATCCCGAACGATTCATTCGCGTGCCCACCTCGTTTGAAATAAATGCCATTGAATCCTCCCCGGCTATCCGTTATTCCTTGAATGACCTCAACATAAGGGTTTCCACTGGACCGGTGGTTGATTTCCGCGTAAAAGAACACTTGCGTCAAATGCCAGAGGCGGGTACCGTGCCGCTGCTCTACCCCGGTCATTTTAGTAGCAAGGGGACTGAATGGCCTAAGCCGGCCATGAAGAAACCGAATGCCATCCGGCGAAACAGCGAAACCGAAAAATGGCTTTATCCGAATGGATGTTATTGCGTGGTACGCCGATTTTCGTCCAAAGAAGAAAGAAGACGGGTTGTGGCCAATATTGTCGACCCTTCCAAATTCGGGGGCTCCCCCTTGATTGGCTTCGAGAACCATCTGAACGTCTTCCATCAAGACAAGAAGGGGTTACCAAAAGCAGTGGCCGCCGGTCTCGCCGTATTTCTTAACACGACCGCGGTTGACGAGAATTTTCGGGCGTTCAACGGCCACACGCAGGTTAACGCAACGGATCTTAACCGGATGAGGTATCCGAGCCGTGAAACGCTGATCGCCGTCGGTGAATGGGCCTTGGGACGCTCGGAACTCAGCCAGGAAACCATCGATGAGAAATTGGAGGGCATGGCAGCATGAGTGACAAAGGTGCCCATGTGGGGGATACCAATTATTTCCGGCCGCAAATGCTGGCCTGAGATCTTGCCGATATTGCATGGGAGAGGGAGGTATGGGTTGGAGACGCCCCACCTCATTTGATACATTTTGACGGTGAACGGTTTTTTGGACCCTATGAACAAGGATGGAAGTGAGTCGGACACGATTGTGCGAGGGTGATCGATGCAAAGCCCTTAAGGTCGCACGATACGATATCGGGACCTGCATCCCAGCTCTCTTTCATTAGAGTTAAGAGGCAACTGAACACTGTGTATACCAAAGACAAAACTTTTTTGAGGGTTAGGAACAGTATAGCTGAAAACGTTCATCGCCTTTTAGAAGATTATGAGGTTCTTTCAACAAATCTATACACTGCCTTAATCCCACGTTTTTTTAACGTTCGGACTTTGAGTGAAAATGTTGAAGCGGCTGTTATCGCTTCTTCATACGGTCTCGAAAGTATTGATTACGCTAAGAAACGATATTGCGACTCAGAGCCTGTTGATACTTCGTCAGAGGAGAAAAGCGCCAGAATACAATATATTAAAGCATATATGTCCGCAAAACGTTTCATTTTATCAATGATATCAAAATTTGTGGATTCAGATGAAGAGCTACCACTTCCTTCAAATGGTGTCTTTGGTGCATCCGTTGTTCTTGAAAGATTGTTGTATAGTTTTTTCTCTTCACATTTACTGTATTCTCTTGGTCATCGGTATGAAGGCCACGCTGTTTCACGACTAATTTTGGAGCAAATAGCATGGGCACATACAGCATGCTGTTTAGACAACATTGAGGATATAAGCAAAATATCTACAACCAAAACTATATCAGCGCTTAAAAAGACTCAACCTGTGGCAGGCCAGCTTTATGGCTTTTTGAGTAAAAAAACACACATAGATTATAAAAGCCATTTTGATTTCTTGCGAGTTGAAAATGGCAGAAACGTAATAAATCATACGCAGAATGAGTTCTATGAATACGCAGAAATCATTCTTTATCTTGCAGATCTCTATGGAATTGTTTGGGAGATTTCACAACACGATTATCTAACCGAATTGGAATCTATTGAAATAGGCAGTAGTGGTTATTCCATAAAAGAAGATCGCCCTTTCTTAAAAATTATAAATGATCATCTGAATAAGATTGAACGGGCAGCTAACAACTCGCTGGAAAAAGCCGAGAACCGCTAAGGGCATTCACTCGTCTCACTCAAACGTTATCGCAGCAAGTTGCTGTAAGGCGCGGAAAAACTTTAATATCTGCTCATACGGGCAGTATTCTCTTCAAATACGGGAGCGTGCTACATATTAACCGTCTCATAATAGTATTGACATAGTAAAATCCGTTTTTATGAAAAAAAGCTTTTGCCGGAAGTGCTTGTGTAGTTATTTTTTTGAGACGGTTAATATGGCACGCTCCTATTTCGCCAGTGCAGGTAATAATTGAACCAATAGTGCCAAGCGCGGGAGAGAACAACGGACGATTGCATCATTGTTAGTTCTACGACAGTAATTCGTAAGAGAATGACAGGACCATTGCAAATATCAGAGATACTCCCTGTGAACGTAGACTTTTGTTGTAGGGGTGACGATCAGAGGGAAGCACCACATAGGTTGGTTTTTAAGGTAAATGGTGGTGGAAATGCATCCGTTTACATACTTCGTCATTACGTTAAATAATCTTAGTTCGGTATTTCTTTTCGAGCACAACAGCTCCGACAATGCTGACTTCGTCCAGCGATGGGCCTTTTTCTTTGGAGATGATCGATGGTGAACATTAGACCAATGCAGATTCCCGGCCGATGGCGTACAGGGTACGTGTTGGATTACCACACACTTAGCAGCACGTATCTTGGTGATGACGAATACGGCCATGCGATGTTTGACACCAAGAGAAGCCAGGTCGGCGAGTTGCTATACCGCCTTAAGTACCGCTCGGACAAGAGCGCGCTTAACCAACTTGCTGAGGTCGCTGCAAGATTTGTTCGAGAATGGAATCCTGAAGTGACCATTCTTGTTCCTGTTCCTCCCTCCCGAGTGCGGGCTGAACAGCCACTCCACCTCATCGCGGAGAGGCTTGGAACAACGATCGGCATTCCCGTTCGCTGGAACGGTGTCACGCGAGTCAAGGAGACACCCGAGCTTAAGAACGTTTACGCCTACGATGAAAGGCTCCGTCTCCTCTATGGTGCACATACGGTCGATGCATCGGTCCTCAAAGGGCAGAAGGTTCTCCTATTCGATGACCTGTATCGGTCAGGAGCTACAATGAACGCGATCACAGCAGCGCTCTATGATGAGGGAGCTGTTGCGGACGTATACGCCCTGGCCCTAACTCGAACGCGGAGCAGATCATGACCAAGGTGTTCATAGGAGGATCTCGACGAATATCGCGATTGAGCAAGGAAGTCAGGCGGCGAATTGATCGAATCGTCGAGCAAGGGTTTCCCGTGGTTGTCGGCGATGCCAACGGTGTGGACAAGGCTGTTCAGAAGTACCTACAAAGTCGCGGTTACGAGGCGGTCGAGGTGTTCTGTTCAGGTGGAGAATGTAGGAACAATTTGGGCAAGTGGCCGGTTCGGGCTGTAGCTACCAGTCAGACCCGAAGAGATTTCAGCTACTATGCCGCCAAAGACGAACAGATGGCCCAAGAGGCTTCCGTGGGTCTCATGATCTGGGATGGAAAGAGCGCTGGAACCCTTGCGAATGCCGCACGCCTCTTGCGCCAACATAAGAGCGTCGTGGTCTACGCCGTGCCGGCCAAACGGTTTTTCACTTTGAAGGGCGAGGCTGATTGGCAGGGTCTCCTAATTGGATGTGGGAGGGATGTAAGAGAGAAGGTACTCACAGCTGCGATAGGCCACCTACAAGAGGCAGGCGGGACGCAGAGGAGTTTGTTTTGAGTGACGGCTGCCCAACAATCGCACTAACTCGGGCTTGGCTGGTGGCTGGTGGCTGGGGGTCGGGCCAAATCAAGTGGTTGATATCACTTCAATAGCTATTGATTTTGACGATTAGAACAGGCCTGTATCGAATATTTTGGGGCCAAAAGGGCCGTTTTTCTCCGAACCTTATGGAGATGGGGGACGTGGAGATGGCGGACGGGCATTAATAAATAACTATCTTGAAGAAAGAGGGCGACAGAAAAAGGGGGACAATCCTATATTGTTCCTGTCAAGAAGAAAAATGGATCAGAAAAAAATCAGAGAAAACAAGAGGTTAGAAACTGAATGGGTTTTTGGACACACGTCAACTGTGCCTGAAAGCCAGGTTTTTTTGCTGGCGAGA